>JACZXZ010000093.1 GCA_022571365.1 Pseudomonadota bacterium
CTCCCCGGCTCCCCAACTCTTTCCTCTAAAGCGCCTCCAATTCTTCCTCCAGCAGTTGCTTGCGATAGAGGCTGGCGTAGAGGCCCTCGCCCCGGATCAGTTGGTCGTGCGTGCCGCGTTCGATGATGCGGCCTTCGTCGAGGACGAGGATCAGGTCGGCGTCTTGCACGGCGGAGATGCGATGGCTGACGATGACGACGGTGCGCCGGCCGTAGTGGCGGCGCAGGTGGCCGAGGATCCGGCTCTCGGTGTTCGTATCGACCGCCGAGAGCGCGTCGTCGAGGATCAGGATGTGCGGCTCGCGGATGAGGGCGCGAGCAATCGACGTCCGCTGCTTCTGCCCGCCCGAGAGCGTGATGCCGCGCTCGCCCACGAACGTCTCAAAGCCCTTCGGAAAAGCGCGCACGTTCTCCAGGAGTTCGGCTTCGTAGGCAGCCTGTTCGATGGCGTCCTCCTCGGCGTGGAGCCGCCCGAAGGCGATGTTTCCGGCGATGGTGTCGCTGAAGAGAAAGACGTCCTGGGGCACGTAGCCGATGGAAGCGCGCAGCGTCTGGAGCGGGAGGTCGCGCACGTCGCGTCCGTCGATACGGACGGCGCCCTGGTCGGGGTCGAGCAGGCGCGAGATCATCTCTACGAGGGTGCTCTTGCCCGCCCCCGTGCGTCCGACGATAGCCAACGCGGAGCCAGCGGGAACCTCGAACGTGACGTCTTCCAAAACCCAGAGGCCGTCCTCCTCGTAGCGGAAATAGACGTGGTCGAACGTGATGCTGCCCCGGATGCCGGTCACGGCGGAGTCCGTCCGTTCGCTGTCGGCGATGGCGGGCTCGGTGTCGAGGATGGCGTTGATGCGGATGATCGAGGCCGAGGCGCGCTGGATCATCGTAATGACGAACCCCATCGAGGCCACCGGCCAGGTCATCAGGGCCACGTAGATGATGTACTCGACGATATTGCCGATGGTGATGACGCCCTCGACGACCAGGACGGGCACGCCATCCTCAACCGCCCGCAGCATGGTCACCCTCCGCAGCTCGAGCCCGAGGTCTGCCACGGTGAGACCCACCAATTGGTAAAGCCTAGCCGCCGGTGGCCAGGCGTTGACGATTTCCATGCGCGCGATCACGCCGCCGACCGCAAGCGCGAGAACGATGATGGCGAACATCGCCCAGCCGACGGCGCGAGCCTGCCGGCGGCGCGCAAGGGCGGACGGCTCTGAGCCCTCGGGGACCGGCGGGGGACCGGCGGTAAGCGGCGACGGCTCGACCGGCTTGGCCGTATCTTCAAGCGGCTTTTGGAACCATGTGTGCGCGCACTTTGCACACCGCACCCGCCGCCCGTCGCCGCCGAGCCGGCTCGGGTCGAGCCGATAGTCCGTCGAACAGGCCGGGCAGGTCAGAATCATGGAAGTCCGGGACGAAATTCCCCACCTCGCAGCCGCTCGTTATAGGTGGTTGCCCGGATCAAGGCAAGGCAAGCACAAGGCAAACAACGGCGACGCTGGACGGGGCTCGTGCGCCTGTGTCATTCTCGACAAGGTGCGTTGAGCGGCATGGAAAACGTGGAATCTGCGGTATGGGAAACGTGGAATCTGTGGTGCGTTTCGAGAACGTCGGCCTGCGCTACGGTGCGGGCCCGGAGGTTCTGCACGACATCACCTTCGCCCTCGAGCCGGGCTCGTTCCATTTCCTCGCCGGAGTCAGCGGGGCCGGCAAATCCTCGCTTCTCAAGCTGATGTATCTGGGGCACCGGCCCACGCGCGGGCTCATCAGCCTGTTCGGCCGGGACATCGCAACCATGCCCCACGAGGAAATGCCGGTGCTCAGGCGCCGCATCGGGGTGGTGTTCCAGGACTTCCGCCTGGTCGACCACCTGTCCACGCTCGACAACGTGGCGCTCCCCCTGCGCGTGGCCGGCGCCCCGGAAGAGGAGGTGCGCGACAATGTGGTCGAGATGGTGCGCTGGGTGGGACTGGCCGATCAACTTCGCGCCCGTCCGCATACCCTGTCCGGCGGCCAGAAACAGCGGGCCGCGATCGCCCGCGCGGTCATCAACCGGCCGAGCCTTCTGCTCGCCGACGAGCCTACAGGCAACGTCGACGACAAGATCGCCATGCGGCTCTTATACCTGTTCGAAGAACTCAACAAGCTGGGCACGACCATCGTTATCGCCACCCACAACGAGGCGCTGATCGACCGCTTCAACCATCCGCAACTGCGCCTCGAGGGCGGCGTATTGACGGTTCCTCGCCCCGTTTAAGGGACCCCCCGCCTGAATGTTCCGTCAGCGCTCCGACCTGCCGCTCGAGCACGACCCGTCCAGCCGGTTCCTGCCCTGGCTCATCGCGCTCATGGTCTATCTGGCGGTGCTGGCGCTCGCCAGCGCCCTAACGCTGGGCGACGCGATCGGACGCTGGAACCAGGAGTTGACCGGCGCGCTGACGGTCCAGATCGCCCCTCTAACCGGCGCCGACGGCGGGGCGGCCGAGTCTCGAGCGCGGCGGGATAAGGCGCTGGCGCTGCTCCGCGGCACGCCCGGCCTCGTCCGGGTCGAGCCCCTTGATGAGGAGCGGATAGCGGCGCTTCTCGAACCCTGGCTCGGCCCCGGCAACGTCGGAGCAGGGCTGCCGCTGCCCCAGATCATCGACGTCGAGATCGCAGCCGACGCCGACATCGACGTCGCCGCGCTCTCGGCCCGTCTCTCGACCGCGGTGCCGGGCGCCACGGTCGACGACCACGGCGAGTGGCTCCACGACCTGGTGACGCTCGCGCGCTCGATCGAACTCGCCGCCGCGGCGGCGGTATTGCTGATCGGTCTCACCGCGGTCATCACCGTGGTTTTCGTGACGCGCACGGGCCTTGCCGTCCATCACCAGGTCATCGAAATGCTGCATCTGATCGGCGCCCGCGACAGCTACGTCGCAAAGCAGTTCCAGTTCCACGCGCTGGCGCTGGGGCTTCGGGGCGGGCTCTTGGGCCTCGCGCTGGCGGTCATCACCCTGGTCGCTATCGGCCTCGTTGGCCGTGAGGTGGAGGCCGTGCTCATGCCCCGATTGTCCTTGAGCGCCGGACAATGGATAGTGATCGCCTTGGTGCCGGTCACGGCGGCCGCGATCGCCATGATAACCGCGCGGGTGACGGTCCTGAGAGCCTTAGCCAAAATGCCTTGAGAAGATGCGGCTTGTCCTCCTCGACCGCGACGGCGTGCTGAATCAAGGGCCGCCGGACGACCTCGCCGCGCCCGACTCGCCGGGCCCGACCAGCTGGCGCCGGCCGCCGGGCGCGGCGGTAGACGCGGTGTTGGCGGACAGGCCGTGACAGAGGCCGGCTCCCGGCGGCGAGATCCGCGCCGCAGACGGCGCTGGATCGCCGGCGTCACGGGCGCGCTGCTGGCGGCGGGAGCGGCCTGGACAGGCGGACTGGTCTGGTTTGCCGGCGAGATCCCGCGCCGGGTCGAAGACCCGATGCGCCCGACCGACGCCATCGTGGTGTTGACCGGCGGCAGCGGACGGCTCACCACCGGCCTCGAGCTGTTGGCCGAAAAGCGGGCCAAGAAGCTCTTCGTCTCCGGCGTCTGGCACGGGGTCGACATGACCGAGCTGCTGCGCATCTCCCGGCAGGCGCCCGAAGAGGTGGCGTGCTGTGTGGTGCTGGGTTACAGCGCCGACGACACGGCCGGCAACGCCGGGGAAACGGCGTCGTGGATGAGGGCCGAAGGCTACCGCTCGCTCAGGCTGGTCACCGCCAATTACCACATGCGGCGGTCTCTCCTGGAATTCCAGGACGCCATGCCGGAGGTCACGGTGATCCCGCATCCGGTGTTTCCGGCCCAGCCCGGCCAAGGCGAATGGTGGCCGTGGCCCGGCCCGGCACGCCTGATCATAAGCGAATACAACAAGTATCTGGCCGCCGTCGCCCGCCACGGGGTCATCGGCCCGAGCCCTGCGGGGACGGGGAAATGACGGCGTTGCGCGCCACCCTGTTCAACGTCCTGTTCTTCACCTTGACGGCGCTGATCGCGCTCGCCGGCCTGCCGATACTGGTGCTGTCGGGCCGGGCCACGCGGCGGATCGCCAACCTCTGGGCGCGTCTCATGCTGCGGCTGCTCGCGCTCATTGTCGGCCTCGACTATCAGGTCCGCGGCCGGGAGCATCTCCCCGACGGGCCGGCGATCCTCGCCTCGAAGCATCAATCGGCCTGGGATACCTTCGTCTTCCTGGTGCTGGCGCGCGAGCCGGTCTATGTGGTGAAGCGGGAGCTTTTGTGGATCCCGTTATATGGCTGGTACGCCCGCCGGGCCGGTACGATCGCCGTCGACCGGGCGGGCGGGCCGGCCGCCCTCAAGGACATGGTGCGCCGCACACAGGCGGCGCTCGATGGCGGGCGCCAGGTCGTGATCTTCCCCGAGGGCACCCGCTCCGCCCCGGGCCGGCGGCTTCCCTACCATCCGGGCGTGGCCGCGCTCTACGGCCAGCTTTCGGTCCCGGTCGTGCCGGTGGCGCTCAACTCCGGCCTGTTTTGGGGCCGCCGCAGCTTCATCAAGCGGCCGGGGGTGATTACGGTCGAATTCCTGCCCGCCATCGAGCCGGGCTTGAGCCGAGAGGATTTCGTGGCCGAGCTCGAGCGCCGCATCGAGACCGCGGCAACCCGCCTCAAAGAGGAAGCGGAGGCGGCATGCCAGGGCGCCTCCCCTCGCGGCCCGAGCGTGAGGTGAAACCCTTGTCCACCCTCCGTAGCGGAGCTACTGCGGCCCGTCCTTCCATCCTCCGTAGCACGCGCCGTCGCCAACCTTGCTTCGCCCGCCATAGCGCGCTTCGCGAAGGCGGGAGCGGCTTTGGCGCGCCCGCCTTCCGGAGTTGTACGGCGGACAGGTCGGCGACTGCGGAGGGTGGACCGGTG
>JACZXZ010000046.1 GCA_022571365.1 Pseudomonadota bacterium
GCTCGTCCTTCCATCCTCCGTAGCACTGCGGGGGGTGGAGCGAATGGCGGGCCCGGCGAATCCAGGCGCCGCCGCCAACCTTGCTTCGCCCGCCATAGCGCGCTTCGCGAAGGCGGGAGCGACTTTGGCGCGTTGGCGACTGCGGAGGACGGGCCGTAGCATTACTGCGGAGGGTGGAAGGACGGGCCGCCCGCAGGCGGCACCCCGACCCGATCCCCCGTCGAGGGACAGGGGAGCGCCCCCATCACCAGGCCCGCCGCGGGCCGCGCGACCGCTCCCCTGTGGATAAGTCCTGGGGGTTACGGCCTGTGAGTCACGTGGATAACCGGCAAAGACCCGCATATGCAAAGCCTTGGCAATGTCCCGCGGTGGAGTGCTGTGGGGACGGATCGAGAGGCTCCACACAGCCCCCCTGCGGAAAGCGGGTATAATCTGAAATGATTCATAGAGAGCAATGACTTACGGCGCGCCGCCGGTGGGTTTCTCTGTGTACATAACAAGAACAATTTCCATTGAATATTCGGCCCCACCGGCGTAGAGTGAGCCTTCCGGTTGCGGGGCGCCGGTCAAGCAATCCGCGGCCTTCGCGGCGTCTGGACGACGCCTCGCACAACCCGGCGGTCCACAGCCGTAAGGGCTCGAGATAAGCCGGTAAGGGCTTGAGATAAGCCGTAAGGGCTCGAGATAAGCCGTAAGGGCTTGAGATAAGCTTGAGATAAGGTGGAATCTCCCATGCCGCGCGTCGCGTCGATTTCGCAACAGATCTGGGACATGAAGTACCGCCTGAAGGCGGCGGACGGCGCGCCCGTGGACAAGACCATCGAGGATACCTGGCGGCGGGTCGCCCGCGCGCTCGCCGAGCCGGAGGCGGATAAGGAGCTCTGGGCCGGGCGCTTCTACGAGGCGCTTGCCGACTTCAAGTTCCTGCCCGCCGGGCGCATCGTCGCCGGCGCCGGCGCCAAGCGCGATGTGACCCTGTTCAACTGCTTCGTCATGGGCGAGATCCCCGACGACATGAGCGGCATCTTCGAGCATCTGCGGGAAGCCGCGCTGACCATGCAGCAGGGCGGCGGCATCGGCTACGACTTCTCGACATTGAGGCCCCAGGGCGCGCCGGTCAAGGGCGTCGGCGCCGACGCCTCGGGGCCCTTGAGCTTCATGGATGTGTGGGACGCCATGTGCCGGACCATCATGAGCGCGGGCTACCGGCGCGGCGCCATGATGGCGACCTTGCGCTGCGATCACCCCGACATCGAGGCCTTCATCGAGGCCAAGCACGAGCCCGGTCGCTTGAGGATGTTCAATCTGTCGGTGCTGGCGACCGACGCCTTCATGACCGCGATCAAGGAGGACGCGCCGTGGGAGCTCAGCTTCGCCGGCGTGTGCGACAAGGTGCTGCCGGCGCGCGAGCTGTGGGACAAGATCATGCGCGCGACCTTCGCCTACGCCGAGCCGGGCGTGATCTTCATCGACCGCATCAACCGCCTGAATCCCCTTTACTACTGCGAGGAAATCCGGGCCACGAACCCGTGCGTGACCGCCGGCACATGGGTCCAGACGGACGCCGGGCCGCGCCGGGTTGACGAGCTCAAGGGCGCTCCCTTTACCGCCCTCGTGGACGGCAAACCGCATCGATCGGCCGCGGCGGGATTCTTCCGAACGGGTAGGAAATCGGTTTTGCGGATCACTACACGAGAGGGATTCACGCTTCGCCTGACCGCCGATCATCCCGTCCTGACGGCCGCCCCGAAAACCCGCCATGCGGTTGTCAAGGAATGGACCAAGGCCGGCGCGCTGAAACCCGGTGACACGATCGTCCTCAACGACCACCGCGAGTCCGCGCATTGGCCCGGGCCCTACGGCGAAAATGAGGGCTATTTGGTCGGACTGCTGGTCGGAGACGGTACGCTCAAGGAGGATAAGGCCGTATTGAGCGCATGGCCGGGCCAAATTGCGGTCGGCGGAGGAGTGGCGCATCCTGGCACCCTTGGAGTAATGAAGCGAGCCGAGACAGCCGCCCGGACGCTGCCGCATCGTTCCGACTTCACCGGCTGGATCGAGATACTTGGGCGGGGCGAATATCGGCTACAACTCGGCGCCCTGCGGCATCTTGCCCTGAAGCTTGGCATGGCGCCGGGCGCAAAGGCTGTCACGCCGGAGATCGAGCGGGCGTCAAGCGACTTCTACCGTGGCTTCCTGCGTGGTTTTTTCGATGCCGATGGCAGTGTACAGGGATCCCAGAAGAAGGGGGTTGGCATCCGGCTTGCCCAGAGCGACCTCGCCAGGCTCGAAGCGGTCCAGCGGATGCTGCTCAGGCTGGGCATCGTATCGACCATTCATCAGGAACGGCGTCCCGCCGGATACAAAGATATGCCGGACGGCAGGGGGGGAACCAAGGCCTATTTCTGCAAGGCTTCGCATGAGCTTGTCGTCAGCAACGAGAACCTCCACCGCTTCGCCGAACTCATCGGCTTCGCGGATGGGGACAAACAGGCGCGACTGACAAGTCTGCTTTCGGCCTACAAACGCCGAGCCAATCGGGAATGGTTCCTCGCCCGGGTCTCGAACCTGACCGACGACGGCCTCGAAGACGTTTACGACGTGCGGATTCCGGGCATCAACGCCTTCGACGCCAACGGTTTCTATATCCACAACTGCGGCGAGCAGCCCTTGCCGGCTTATGGGGCCTGTGATTTGGGCTCGATCAACCTGGCCGCCCTGGTGCGCGATCCGTTCGCGGAGAGCGCCCATCTCGACATGGCGGCGCTCGAGGCCCTGGTCCCGGTGGCCGTGCGCATGATGGACAACGTCATCGACGTCTCGGGCTTCCCCCTGCCCCGGCAGGCCGACGAGGCCCGGGCCAAGCGGCGCATCGGCCTCGGCGTGACCGGGCTCGCCGACGCGCTCATCATGTGCGGGGCGCGCTACGGCAGCGAGCCCGCGGTCCGGCTCACCGAGACCTGGATGAAGGCGATCCAGCGCCGGGCCTTCCTCGCCTCGAGCGAGCTCGCCGCGGAAAAGGGACCGTTCCCGCTCTATGACGCCGAGAAGTACCTGGCCGGCGAGACCGTCCGCGGGCTGGATGAGGACGTGCGCGCGGCGATCGGCGAGAACGGCGTCCGCAACGCGCTTTTGACCTCGGTGGCGCCCACCGGCACGATCTCGATCTTCGCCGACAACGTCTCCTCGGGCCTGGAGCCGGTGTTCAGCTTCCGCCTCAAGCGCAACCTGGTGATGCCCGACGGCAACCGCCGCGAGGAGGAGGTCACCGACTGCGCCTACCGCCTGTTCCGCCGCATGCGCGGCGAGGACGCGCCGCTCCCCGACCAATTCGTCGATGCCCAGGACTTGCGCCCCGGCGACCATCTCGTCATGCAAGCCGTGGCGCAGAAGTTCGTCGAGTCCTCGATCTCCAAGACCATCAACCTGCCCGCCGACATCCCCTTCGAGGCCTTCAAGGACATCTACATGCAGGCCTACGACATGGGCTGCAAGGGCTGCACCACCTACCGCCCCAACGAGACCACCGGCGCGGTGCTCGAGGCCTCGGACGAAGCGCCGGCCCGCCTGCCGAAGTTGTACGGCGGACAGGAGGCGGCCGGCGGGGCGGAGCAGGCCGAATTGCCGCTCCCGGCGCCCCGGCCCCGGGCCGAGGACGCCTTTGAGGCGGGCGGCGTGGTCTACATGACCCAGCCCTTGGACCGGCCCGGGGCGCTGCCCGGCCGCACCTACAAGATCAAGTGGCCGGAATCGGACCACGCCATGTACATCACCTTGAACGACATCATCCAGGACGGCCGGCGCCGGCCCTTCGAGATATTCATCAACTCCAAGAACATGGAGAGCTTCGCCTGGACGGTGGCGCTCACCCGCATGATCAGCGCCGTGTTCCGGCGCGGCGGCGACGTCTCCTTCGTGGTCGAGGAATTGAAGGCCGTGTTCGATCCCAGGGGCGGCCAGTGGATGGGGCGCAAATACGTGCCCTCGCTCTTGGCCGCCATCGGCGAGATCATCGAGCAGCACATGATCGACATCGGGTTCATCCCGGATCCCAAGGAGAGGCGCGAGCACCACCTGGAGGAGCGCCGGGTCGTGGGCCTCGCCGGCGCCGGGCTCAGGCAGTGTCCGAAATGCGGCCAGGCGGGCTTGATCCGCCAGGAGGACTGCGACATCTGCACCTCCTGCGGCTACTCCAAATGCGATTGAGGGCGGCCCCGGATCGAGGCGCGCCTTAGCCTCCCCTCCCCTCCACCACCTCCAACAGCCGGTGCAGGTGCCCGTCGGTGATGCCGAGGGCGTCGAGATGATGCACGGTATTTTGCAAATACGCCCGATTGGAGCCGGTTGAGCCCGCGCCCCGGAGGATGATCTCGGCGGCGCGCTCGAGGCTGAGCTTGCCGGTGTAGTCCCGGCCCGAGCGATCGACCACATAGGTATAGGCGCGGACGGTGCGCCCCTGGAGCCTCACCGGCAACAGCTTGCGGCGATAGACGTCATGGATCATCTCGCGCTCGTGGAGGTAGTCCAGCACCTCGCCGGCCGCCGCCGCGGCCACCCGGTAGGCCCGCCCCCGGCACGACCCGCCGTGGTCGAGTCCGAGCACCAGTCCCGGCCGCTCCGGGGTGCCGCGATAGACGACGGAATAGATGCAGAAGCTCCGGTGATAGCCGGTCAAGAGCGCCGGGGCGACCTCGAGGTGCGCGAAGCCGGGATCCCACATCAAGGACCCGTAGGCGAAGACCCAGATGCCCTCCGCCCGGCTCACGGGCTCACGACCGCCATGCCGGGGCGACCGCCATGCCGGGGATCGCCATGCCGGGGATCGCCGCCGGCCCGAGCCTCCCGGCCGAACCCGAACCCGGCGGACAGCGCGGTCACCGGCGGCACCAGGCGGCACCAGGCAGAATCCGCCGGCGGCGGGCCGGGCCTTGCGCTCGGCGTCATATATGGAAGCCATGGCATGCAACCAACAGGTCGGCCAAGTTTAGCCCGCTGCGGCCCGAGCACAAGGGCGGCCTTCAAGCCCGGCCTGAAGGCCGCTCGACCGGGCCGGGCTCCGGGACTATAACCGGACCGGACCGGATCGAGGATTCCCCCATGCGCCTTCGCACCGCCCTCATCGCCGGCGCCGGCGCCCTCCTCCTGGCCGCGCTCGGCGCCAGCCTCTACTGGCTCTACGCCGCGGGCGCGGTGCGCGACGGGGTCGAGCGGTGGGTCGAGGAGCGCCGGGCCGAGGGCTACGTCGTCGGCTACCGGACGCTCGAGGTCAGAGGCTTCCCCCTGTTCCTGCGCGCCGAGGTGAGCGAGCCGAGCCTCGCCCGGTCCGGCGCCTACGGGTCGTGGGAGTGGCGCGGCGCCGCCCTCCACGCCGCGATCCGGCCGTGGAATTTCCAACACCTCACCTTGAGCTTCCCGGGCGCCCAGCGGGTCGAGTTCAACCTGCTGAACCAAGAACGGGTCTTGACCGCGTCGGTCGGGGGGGCGTGGGCCGCGCTCGCGTTCGACCCGGCCGGAGCGCTCCGGCACGGCGTGCTGGAGCTCGAGAACGTGGAACTGGCGGGCTTGAGCCAAAGCGACCTGCTGCGCGTCGGCTGGGCCCGCCTCGAGGCCCGCTTCAGAAACCCGCCCCCTCCCACGCACCAATCGGCGAGCATCGAGATCTCGGTGACGATGCAGGCCCTCGATTTGCCCGCGCGCGCCGCCGGTCCGCTCGGCCCGAACATCGACGGGATCCAGGCCGAGGCGAGCCTGATGGGCGTGATCCCCCCGGGCCCGCCGGCCGAGGCCGTGGCCGGCTGGCGCGACGACGGCGGCACGGTCGAGCTCGAACGCCTGGTGCTCGACTGGGGACCCTTGGAGCTCAAGGCCAACGGCACCCTCGCGCTCGATCAGGCGATGCAGCCGATCGGCTCGCTTACCGCCGAGATCCGTGGCTATGCCGAGACCCTGGACGCCCTGGTCCAGGCCGGCGCCGCGCCCCCCCGTGACGCCGCCATCGCCAAGGTGGTGCTCAACCTGCTGGCCCAGACCCCGCCGGGCGGGGGACCCCCGGTGCTGACCGTGCCCTTGACCGCCCAGGACGGCCGGCTCTTCGTCGGCCCGGTGGCGCTCATCGAGCTGCCGCCCATCGAGTGGCCTTAGCCGGGCCTCGCGACTTGGTGTCCTGTCTTTGACTGCCCCCACCCTCACCCTCCCCCACGAGGGGAGAGGGCAACCACACCGTGGCAAGACCCTAGCTCCCTCCCCCTTGACGGGGGAGAGTCAAGGTGGGGGTGACTCGACGCCGCGGCTCGCGAACGAAGCCCAGGGGCTGATGGACGGGTTTGAGTTTTCGCCGCGTGAACGGCCTTAGCCGGGCCTCAGGCCTGCTTCGCCTCGATGACCCCGCGCCGGAGCTCGCGGGTGCGGGTGAACAGATCCTGAAGCACCTCGCCCTCGCCCCCGCGAATCGCGCGTTGGAGCGCCGTCAGATCCTCGGTGAAGCGGTCGAGCATCTCCAGCACCGCCTCGCGGTTGTTGAGAAAGATGTCGCGCCACATGACCGGGTCGGAGGCGGCGATGCGGGTGAAATCGCGGAATCCGCCGGCGGCGAACTTGATGACTTCGGATTTCATCTGCTCCTCGAGGTCGGCGGCGGTCCCGACGATGGTGTAGGCGATCAGGTGCGGCAGGTGCGAGGTGATGGCCAGCACCTGATCGTGGTGCTCCGGGTCCATGATCTCGATCATCATGCCGGCCCGCCGCCACAGCTCGGCGACCCGCTCCACCGCGCCCGGGTCAACTCCCTCGGGCGGCGTCAGGATGCACCACCGACCCTGGAACAGCTCGGCGAAGCCGGCCTCAGGCCCCGAGCGCTCGGTCCCGGCGACGGGGTGACCGGGAACGAAATGAACGCCGTCCGGCACCAGGGGAGCCAGGTCCCGGATCACCGTGTACTTGACCGAGCCCACCTCGCTCAAGATGGCGCCGGGCTTGAGTTCCGGCGCGAGGGCAGCCACGACTTCGGCATAAACACCCAAGGGCGTGCAGATCATCACCAGGTCCGCGCCCGCCGCCGCCGCGGCCGGGTCGGTGGTGGCATGGTCGACGATCTCAAGCTCGAGCACCCTGTCGCATGTGGCCTGGGTGCGGGCGCAGGCCACGACCTCCGAAGCCAGGCTATCGCGCTTGATCACCCGGGCCAGCGACGAGCCGATCAGGCCGACGCCGATCAACGCCACGCGGCCGAAGAGCGGTGGCTCGGCCATCGGCTAGTCCACGAACTCGGCGAGCGCGTCGACCACGGCGCGCATTTCTTCCTCGAGCCCGACGGTGATGCGCAAACAGTCCGGCAGACCGTAGCCGGCGACCTCGCGCACGATGATGCCCTTGTCGTTGAGGAATCCGTTGGCCGCTTCGGCGTCCCGTCCAGGCCCGGCCGGGAAGCGCACCAGAACGAAGTTGGCGATAGAGGGATAGACGCGCAAGCCGAGCGCCGAGAGCCGGTCCGCGAGCCACGGCAACCAGAGGGTGTTGTGGGCGCGGGCCTTGTCGGCGAACTCGACGTCCTCGACCGCGGCGGCGCCGGCCGCCTGAGCCGGCCCGGTGACGTTGAAGGGGTTCCGCAAGCGGTTCAGCACGTCGGCGACGCCGGGCGGACAATAGGCCCAGCCGATCCTCAGGCTTGCCAGTCCGAAGAGTTTCGAGAAGGTTCGGGTCATCACCACATTGTCGCCGGCGTCGACCAGCTCGACCCCGGGCGAATAGTCCTCGGCCGTGACGTATTCGGCATAGGCGGCGTCCAGGACCAAGAGCACATCGCCCGGCAAGCCGACCCTCAGCCGCCTGACCTCATCGCGCGGCACATAGCTGCCGGTCGGGTTGTTGGGGTTGGCGAGAAAGACCAGGCGGGTTTTGGCCGTGACCTTTCCAAGCATTGCGTCGACGTCCGCCCTGAGCTCCGTCTCGGGCGCGGTAACGGACCTCGCCCCGAGGGAACGGGCGACGATTGGATACATGAGAAAGCCGTACTGGCTGTACAGCACCTCGTCGCCGGGCCCGACAAAGGCCCGTCCCAGCAAACCCATCAGCTCATCGGAGCCGCTGCCGCAGACGATGCGCGCCGGATCGAGGCCGAAGCGCGCACCGATCGCCTGGCGCAGCTCCGTGCTGGCGCCGTCGGGATAGCGGCCAAGCTCCGCCGCCGCCTGCTCGAAGGCAGCGACCGCCCGCGGGCTCGGGCCCAGAGCCGACTCGTTGGAGGCCAGCCGGATGATCCGCCCGCCCCCGGCCAGCCATGACTTGCCGGGAACATAGGGATCGATCTCAAGAATGCCGGGACGCGGAAGCAGGGCGGCCATGGCACCTCAGTTCCCGCCCGGGCCGTTCAGCTCGGCCGGGCTAAAGGGGACCGCGTAGCCGCCCAGAGGAAGAACACGGTTCACCGCCCCACCGGCCTGTTCGACAAGCCGGGCGATCCTCGGGTCGTCCGCCGCCACGTAATCGGCGATCTCGACCAGATGCCACCATCGGCCCGTCTCCTGGTCGCCGCGCCAGGCGCCGAGAAAAGCGGCATCGAGGCCCGCAGCGCCCAGCCTCTCCAGCACGCTGGCCCGGCTGATGCGCTCCGGCGTCTCGACCACCCATATCGAGCGGTCGTCGCCGGTCCGCTCCTGCGCGACGCGGGCGATCGCCAGGGCATCCAGGCCGTCACCTTGGCCGGCGGCGGCGCCGGCAATCGGCAGGCGCGCGGTGATGACCGGCGTGTTCACGTCGTCGCTTACAAGATAGGGCCACCAGGGCTCCGCATCGTCCTCCTGCGGCAGGGGCAGCACGCCCACGGTGGCGGTCTCTTCGCGGACCGCCCGGATCACCTGACCCGGGGAGGCGTAGCCCGCTATCGGCGTGTACGTCCCGTACTGGTCGCGCGCCAGGTCCCAATAGCCACGCATGTTTTCCGGGCTGTACACCGCCACCGAAAACGGCCCCTCGAGGCGGAGGACCGCGCCCATGATCTCGCGCCAGATACGCACCAGGGCCGGCTTGTGGAAGGCGCCGTGGTGGCGCTGGATCAGGCGGCGCAGAATCAGGGCCTCGCGCCCCGGCCTAAAATAGTCGGTTGCACCGTCGCCCTTGAGCCCCCGGACCTTCTGGGCGAGCGCAGTGCGTTGCATCAGCAGATCGTGAATGGCGTCGTCGACCTGGTCGATCTGCTTGCGCAGTTTTTCAAGGGATTGACTTGCCTTGGCCATGACACATATGGACACCGAATCGAGGAGGCATAGTAGTATTCTGAGTCCCGAGCGAAATCAAAGAAAACGTTGACAGCCGGGGCCTTGCCACCTAGGTATGCTCGCCTTTCCGCGACAATTCTTTAACAGCGTAGTCGACCGCCAATGAGTGCGCCGCAAGCGCCGAAGGTCCTCAATCGCGCCCCCGGCGAGAGGCACGGCCAGCGGGTCCAGCTTGGCGCCGATGAGCCGCTGCGTCTCGACTGCGGCATGGAACTCGGCCCCTTCACCATGGCCTACCAGACCTACGGCACCCTCAACGCCGACAAGTCGAACGCCATTCTGGTCTGCCACGCGCTTTCCGGCGACCAATATCTGACTGGCACGCACCCGGTCACCGGCAAGCCCGGGTGGTGGCACCTGATGGTGGGGCCCGGCCTGCCGTTGGACACCGACCGTTATTTCGTGATCGGCGCCAACGTGCTGGGCGGCTGCATGGGAACGACCGGGCCCAAGGAGACCAACCCGGCCACCGGAAAGCCCTATGGGATGAGTTTTCCGGTCATCACCATACGCGACATGGTGGGGGCGCAGAAACTTTTGCTCGACCACCTCGGGATCGACCAGCTGTTCTGCGTGACCGGTGGGTCCATGGGGGCGATGCAGGCGCTCCAGTGGGCGGCGAGTTATCCCGAACGGGTGTTCGCCGCCGCGCCGATCGCCGGCGCCGCGCGGCACACGGCCCAGAACATCGCCTTCCACGAGGTCGGCCGTCAGGCGATCATGGCCGATCCCGACTGGTGCGACGGCGACTATCAGAGTCAGGGCAAGCACCCCCGCCGCGGCTTTGCCGTGGCCCGCATGGCGGGGCACATCACTTATCTCTCAGGGCCGGCGCTGCACCGCAAGTTCGGGCGCACGCTTCAGAACCGCCCGGGGGTGACTTACGGCTTCGACGCCGATTTCCAGGTCGAAAGCTATCTACGCTACCAGGGCAGCGCCTTCGTCGAGCGGTTCGACGCCAACTCCTACCTCTACATCACGCGGGCGATGGACTATTTCGACCTGGTGGAGGAATACGGCGGGGTGCTCGCCAGGGCGTTCGAAGGGACCGAGACGCGTTTCTGTGTCATTTCCTTTACCAGCGACTGGCTGTTCCCGACTTCTGAAAACCGCGCCATCGTCCACGCGCTCAACGCCGTCGCGGCCAACGTCAGCTTCGTCGAGATCGAATCGGACAAGGGTCACGACGCCTTCCTCCTGGACGAACCGGAATTCCGCGCCACGCTCGCCGGCTTCCTCAATGGCGCCGCCGAACACCGTGGCATCAAGCGGCCGTGAACGCCGGTGACGCCGCGGCGCGGCTACGCTCGATCCGCATCGACCTGCAGGTCGTCGCCGACATGGTGACTCCGGAAAGCCGTGTGCTTGATGTGGGCTGCGGCGACGGAGCGCTGCTCGACTACCTGGTCCACTTCAAACGGGTCGATGGCCGCGGCCTGGAGATCAGCCAAGCCGGCGTCAACGCCTGCGTAGGCCAGGGTCTCTCGGTCATCCAGGGCGACGCCGACGCCGACCTTAAGACCTACCCGTCCAAGTCCTTCGACTACATCATCCTGAGCCAGACCCTGCCGGCGATCCACGATCCCAAGGCCGTTCTCCTGGAACTGGCGCGGATCGGCCGGCGCGCCATCGTTTCGTTCCCCAATTTCGGTCATTGGAAGGTACGCTGGCATCTGCTCCGGCACGGTCGCACGCCGGTCGTCGATTCCCCGACTCACGAATGGTTCGAGACGCCCAACATCCACCCGTGCACGATCAAGGACTTTATCCGCCTGTGCGACAAATTGGACATCACCATTGAACGCGCCATCTCGCTGAGCCACTGGGGCTACCCGCGGCCGTCCCGCCTGCCGCGAACCATGGCCAACCTGCTCGACCGGCACGGGCTGTTCCTCTTGCGCAAGGACTGACCGGGCATGACTCACTCGGTCGCGGTGCGCGCGGTGCCGCCCGGCGCCGGAACGTAGACGCCGCGCCGCCGCCGAACCGCGCGGACGGCGCCGGCGGCGTAGATCTGCTTGCTGGCCTCGATCATGACCACGCCGGCGATGGTCCGGAACCAACGGTGGCCGAGCCGCTCCCAGGCCGGCGCCGAGGTCATCACGATGGAGAGCGGTATCGGCGGAATGAACAGGGCAGCGGCCGTCTGAATCGGGGTAAACATATTGTCCCTCAAGAGCCGCGAGAGCTGTCTGGCCGTATACGGGTGGCCGTGACCGAACGGGGTGCGCTCGAAGCGCGCCCAAATGCCGCGGCGGTTGGGGACGACGGCCAAGAGCCGCCCGCCGTCCGCCAGGACCCGCCAGATCTCCCGCATCATCGGCATCACCTGCTCGCTGCACTCGAGCGCGTGCACCAGCAGCACCCGGTCGATCGAAAGGTCGGGCAGCGGCAGCTCCGCCTCATCGGCGAGGGTCACCAGCCCCGGCCCCTCGGGCGGCCAGCGCAGCACGCCCTGGGAGGCCGCCATCACCGCCATGACGCGCTCGGCCTCCTCGCCGAACGGACGCAGATAGGGCGTGCCGTAGCCCAGGGCGAGCACCCTCTGGCCGGTCACGTCGGGCCACAGGGTGCGGATGCAGCGGCGGATCATGTGCCGCGCCACCTGGCCCAGATGCGAGCTATAAAAGTCGCGCAGGTCTACGACATCGGTCCACATGGTGCATGCAAGTCTAGCACAGCCCCCGGGCGCCGGCATTCGACGATGAGCCCGCGGCCTCCTCGCGGGAACCGACGCAGATAGGGCGCGCCATAAGCCCAGGGCGGGCGCCGCCCGCGCCTACCAGGGGATTTCCGTCCCGTCGTTGCCGTAGAACCCGCCGTTGCCGGCCGGGGTGAGGCGGGCGATCACGGCGCGCATGCCCGACACGCTGTCGGCAGGCTCGAGCAGCGCGTCCGCGCCCCCCATATCGGTCTTGACCCAGCCCGGATGGAAGACGGTGACCGTGATGCCCCGCGGCTCGAGATCGATGGCCAGGCTTTTCATCACCATGTTGAGCGCGGCCTTGCTGGAGCGATAGATATAGAAGCGGCCGGTCGTGTTGTCGGCGATGCTGCCCATCCGGCTGGTGATCGAGACGATCAGCTTCTTCCCGCTTCCGGCCACGTGATCGACGAAGCTCTCGGCCATCTTCAAGGGCGCGAAGCAGTTGACGCGCATGACCTCCGCCCAGGGCCCGTACGCGACGCCGCCAAAGACTGTCTTGCCCGGCCCGTAGACCCCGGCATTGTTCAAGAGGAGGTCGATCGGCTCGCCCTCGAGTTCCCGGGCCAGCGCCTCGATCCGCTCGAAATCGGCGACGTCGAGCCGGTGGAGGCTGATTTCGCCGTCGAGCGCGGCGAGCGCCTCGGCCCGCCCCGGGTCGCGGCAGCAGGCGAACACGCGCCAGCCGTCGGCCGCGTACTGCCGGGCGAATTCGAGCCCCAGGCCGCGATTGGCGCCGGTGATGAGCACGCTCGACATGGTCCCGTCCACCCCTCGAATCAAAGGATCTCGAAATGGGCCTCGGTCGGCTTGCAGTCCGGGCCGTTGATCGGCACCACGTCCTGCGGGCAGGCTGAAAACGCGATGACGCAGTCCATCTCGGCGCGCAGCACCACGTAGTCGCCCGGCTTGGTGAGCGGCGGCTCGAAGGTGAACGTGCCGTCGGCGGCGACCGGGATGTTCATGAACACGTTCCATGCAGCCGGGGTCTGGGGCGGGGTCAGGTCCAGCTCGCGCATGGCCTGCCACAGATTGTCGGTGCAGTTGTCGTGGTATTCGGCGATGCCCAACTGCTCGTAGCGATAGCGGTCGCAGGGCCCGCACAGGGTGTCGTGGATGCCGGGCGAGGTGTCCTCGAGGAAGGCCAGGATCGGCCGCCGGCGGTTGGTGACCAGGGTGACGCCCGCTTTCGGCAAGATCGAGCCCAACGCGACCCGCGTATACTCCATGGACATGAACTCGGTAAGGTCGTCGCTGTTGAACGCCCAGGTGTCGACCACCTGGCTGCCGTGGGTGTTGATGAGCTTGACCCTCTGGCCTTTCTTCACGCGCGCGGCCTTGCCCTTGCGCGCCGGGATGGTGATGAGGTTCTCTGCGGGCATGCTTGCTCCTCCTCTCTACGATGCGGCATCTTGCCGCCGCGCGGTCACCTCGATCTCGACCTTCATGCGCCGATCGACGAGCGGGCAGATGATCGTGGTGTTGGCCGGGCGGATGTCGCGGAAATGGCGCCCAAGGATCGGGGCCACGCGGTCGAAGTCGGCGGCGTCCGCCAGATAGACCCGCACGCGCAGCACGTCGGCGAGGCTCGCCCCGGCCTCTTCGAGCGCGTCTTTGATGTTGCGGAAGGCCTGCTCGGTCTGTTCCTCGACGTCGTCCGAGATGCTCCCGCTCGCATAGTCGAAACCGGTGGTGCCGGAGACGAACACCCACCCGCCGTCGACCACCGCACGGGAGTACCCGGCCAGCTCCTCGAAGCGGGAGCCAGAGGAAATCAGCCGCCGGGTCATCGCACAATGCCTGCCTTGACCTCATCCTTCGAGACGGGCTCCGCCCTCCTCAGGATGAGGTTGTGAAACACGACGGCCTCACCCTGAGGAGCCGCCTCCCGGCGGCGTCTCGAAGGGCGAGGACGATGGCGTGCTTCGGTCATGTTAGCGCACCCGTTCCACCGCCATGGCGGTGGCCTAGTGACTTGTCGATATCAGTCGCGGATCAGCCGGATTTCAACGCCGATGTCAAGGTCTGCCCAGGCCCGGTCGGTGGTGAGCGCCGGCAAACCCTCCCGCTTCGCCAGCGCCAGGCACGCCCGGTCGCCGAGCGACAGGCCGAGATGCCGGGTCGCGGGCCTGAGCGCGGCCGCTCCAAAGGCCAGGTCGTCCTCGAACGGAATCGTCTTTACCTCCAACCCCGTGAGCAGCGTCCGAACGGTGTCGATCGGCATCCCGCCATTTACGAAAAAGGTCGCCACTTCGGCTAGGTTAACCGCGGACATGAGCGCCGTTGACAGAGCCGCCTCGACGTGCTCCGCTCCCGGCTCCTTCCGCAACAGCGCGAGCAAAGCGGACGCATCGAGAACCAGGTTACGTCTCCTGGTCTTCGCGCGCGGCCTCGGCCCGACGCTGCGCAATCAACAGATCGGAAAGCCTCTCCTCGCCCGGAAAATAGCGACGCACCAGCTCCTGCGCGCGCTTGATCGCGACCCTTTGGCTGATGATGCGAAGCTCCCCGTCTTCCTCAAGCCGCAGCATGATTTGATCTCCGTCCTCAACACCGACGGCCTTCCGGTACGGCGCGGGTATAACGATGCGTCCACCCGGTCCAACCTTGAGCCAAAGGGATTCTGGAAGCGCTTCCGGCTTCGTGCGCACGAGAACGTTGCGCACGTGCTGATAGCGAATGCCGAGGTGCTTGGCAATCTCGGAACGGGAGTATCCGGACTGGTCAAGGGCCCGGATCTTCGCGGCCTTCGTCGGAAGGCCAGCAATTACCTCATCCATCCGACGGCGATCATCAGCCATGGCACCGCGTTTCATGGCAACCTCTATTTTATCCACAACCCATATATTCTGCCATATATTCTATTATATGACAGAAAGTCGCGGAAATGTCAATAAGTAGTGAGCTCGGTTACCCCGTCCCCTCAAAAATCTCCCGGCCGATGCGCTTGCTCAGGCTCTCGGCATCGTCGTCGCGGCCCTCGCGGGTGCCAGGCATCTACAGCAACAGCCACGCCGCCAGGCCGAGGAAGACGAAGAACCCGACCACGTCGGTGATCGTGGTCAGGAACACGGCCGAGGCGATGGCCGGATCGATCCGCCTCAGCGCAAGGCCCAGGGGAATGGCCGCGCCGGCGAGGCCGGCCACCACCATGTTGACGATCATGGCGGCGGCCATAATGAGGGCGATACCGAGGTCCTGGAACCAAAAACCGGCCACGGTCCCGGCGAACAACGCGAACAGGACGCCGTTTACGCCGCCGACCAGGACTTCCTTGCCGATGATCCGGAGCGCGTTGGTCGGGGTCAGGTCTTTCATGGCCAGCGCGCGGACGGCCACGGTCAGGGTCTGGGTGCCGGCATTGCCGCCCATGGAGGCGACGATCGGCATCAGCACGGCGAGCGCCACGATCTGCTCGATGGTCGCCGCGAAAAAGCCGATGACCACCGAGGCGGCGATGGCCGTGCCCAGATTGACCAGGAGCCAGGGAAAGCGCGCCCGTATGGTGTCGACGATGGCCCGGTAGATGTCGGTTTCGCTGACGCCGGCCAGATGCATGAGGTCCTTCTCGGCCTCCTCGTCGATGACGTCGACAACGTCGTCGACGGTGATCACCCCGACCAGGCGGCCGGCTTCGTCGACCACGGGGACCGACACCGGGTCCTGGTGGCGGAACAGGTGGGCGACCTCCTCCTGGTCCATGGTGACCGGCACCACCTTGGAATCCGCTTCCCTGTCCATGATATCGCCGACCGGAACCGGACGGGTGGTCCGCAAGACCCGGCTCAAGGGGATGGTGCCGACCGGTCGGTGTTTGGGATCGACCACGAACAGGTCGTAGAAATCGTCGGGCAGATTCTTGGCGCTGCGCAAATAATCGATGACCTCGCCCACCGTCCAGTAGGCGGGCACGGCGACCAGCTCGCGCTGCATGAGCCGCCCGGCGCTATCCTCCGGATAGGTGAGCGCCTGCTCGAGGACGGCGCGTTCCTCGGCCGGAACCGCTTCCAGCAGCTCCTGCCGGACCGCCTCGTCCAGGTCCTCGACCAGACCGACGGCATCATTGCTGTCGAGCTCGGTGATCGCGGCGGCGACGTCGGCGGTGCCGAGCTGCGCCATCACCTCCCGGCGCACCGACTCATCCAGCTCGGTCAGGATCTCGGGATCGAACTGCGGCCGGATGATCTCGATCACCAGCCGGCGCTCCTCGGAATGCAACAACTCCAGCAGGTCGGCCAGGTCGGCGTAGTGGAGCGGCAGTACCAGCTCTTCGACCCGCTCCGCGTCGCCCTGGTCGAGGGCGGCCGCGACGGCGCGGACATAGTCAGGCTGAAGGCCGTAGCCCTCCTCGGTGGGCGCCGCCTTGGGCTTCGCCTGTTCCTTGCCTTCGTGCGCTGGACCGGTCATGCCCTGCCTCCCGACAGTCGAGACGACAGCCGCCGCGACGCTTGCCTTAGCCCGGCCACCGGGGCCGCGGGGCAAAAGCGAGGCCCGCTCGACTGTGCGGCGGGCCTCGGGAAATGGTGCGGTCGAGAAGACTCGAACTTCCACGGGGTTGCCCCCACAGCGCCCTCAACGCTGCGCGTCTACCAATTCCGCCACGACCGCAAAATCCCCCGCCGCCAACCGCGCGCATGTCCTCATCAGACACCGCGGGGAATAGCAAACCACCAATTGGTTATCAAGGGTTACAATGGGGCGTTTGCAAGGGGCGGAGCCGGCGATGGAAGTGGTGGAATGGAAAATCAGCGACCGGCCGGTCGCTTATGGCGAGGCGGTCCGGGCCATGGAGCGGCGGGTCGCCCAAATCCGCGCCGGCCGGGCGCCGGAGCTGGTCTGGCTGCTCGAACATCCGCCGCTCTACACCGCCGGCACCAGCGCCCGGCCCGAGGACCTGCTCGATCCCGACCGCTTTCCCGTGTTCCCGACCGGCCGCGGCGGTCAGTACACCTATCACGGCCCGGGCCAGCGGGTGGGCTACGTCATGTTCGACCTCAAGCGCCGCGGCGGGAGCGTGCGCGCCTATGTCCGCGACCTGGAGACGTGGCTGACCACCACGCTGGCCGCCTTCAACGTCAAGGGCGAGCGCCGCCCGGACCGGGTCGGCATCTGGGTCGACCACGGCCCGATCCAGGGGGGCCGGGGTCTCGGCGCGGCAAGAAGCGAGGCCAAGATCGCCGCCATCGGAGTCAGGATCAGACGCTGGGTCACCTATCACGGCGTCTCCCTCAACGTCGATCCCGACCTCGACCACTACCGGGGCATCGTACCCTGCGGCGTCTCCGGGTACGGGGTGACCTCGCTCATCGACCTGGGAATACTGGTTTCCATGGCCGAGGTCGACGCCGCGCTCAAGGCCGCCTTCGAGCAGGTGTTCGGGGTCCGAGTCAAAAGGGCGGCGGCAATCACCCCCTAACCCGGCAGGAACCGGAAACCGGTCGGTGCCCGGGCGCGGTACGCCGCGGCCTCCTGCATGGTCGGAAGAGCGCCAACACATGAAAGTTGAAAATGCGCGCACTTTTAGATATGGCATATATCGGCTCGTAGATATGGCATATATCGGCTCGCTTACGCCGCGACATTGGCGCGCGATGCGGGTGTTTCGAGGAAAGCATCAAATGTGGATGGTGAGAGCCATAAAGCCGAAAGAGCTTGCTTTGAGCCTTGTAATCGCGGCTGCGATCTTTGCTGTTGTGGGGACTGTTACCGCGCTCTGGGACAATCCCTTGTTCATCCGTATGGTGCCGAGCGGCCCGTTTGAGATAGGTCTCTTGTCGGCGCAGTCGTTACTCGCCGGACTCTACCTGGGGACCCGAGCACCTTCCTGCGCCGCAAAAATGGCAGGCACAGGAAGCGTTTTCGCGTTCCTGGGAGTCGCTTGCCCGATCTGCAACAAGGCGCTCATGCTGATTTTCGGGGCTGGACTGTTGCTGGCTTACTTGGAGCCGGTCCGCCTTTACCTTGGCGCCCTGGGTCTAGCCCTCATTGGCTACGCGACGTGGCGGAAATTGCGGCCAAGATACGTTCGCACATCGCCTCCAGCACTATCCTCGTCAGGGTGATTGCCCTTTCCGGGTCGCGGCGGCGGCGCCCAAGCGCTCGGGTGCCAAACTTCATGGACATGGTCGCCATGAAGGAATGTGAGCACGCGCGCGGCTGGGAGGCCGGGCGAAGCGAACGATGAAACCGCGCCCTACCCGTTCTCGGGCGCGTCATCGCCGCCGGCCATTCGTTTCTGTGCTTGGCCTTACGCCAATATGTGGCGCGGAATATAGGGATCGCGCCCGGTTTGTCAATTCTTATTACCCCCGGAAGCGGCGGCCCGGCCAAAATAATTTGAACCTATCTCGCTGATCCTGCGACCTATAGTAACCAGCCAGACAATCGGAGGCGGCGTTCATGGACAAGATCTGGAGCTATGCCGATACGGCCCGTTACGTGATGGCGGTGCTGGTGCTTATTTCGCTCGTGCCGGCCTGCGTCTTTTGGTTCACCATTCACCCCTTTATCGGCTTTTGGCGCC
>JACZXZ010000094.1 GCA_022571365.1 Pseudomonadota bacterium
TGCGCGGCCAACCCCTGCGCCGCCAACCCGTGCGCGGCCAATCCCTGCGCGGCCAACCCGTGCGCGCCTGTGGAGTCGGGCGAGCCGACCGAGGCCGAGGCCGCCGCCGCCTACGATTGCATCGCAGACGCCATGCAGGCGGCCTATGCCAAATCCGGCCACCCGGTCGCCGCGGCCTACATCGACTGGCCCCGTTACAACAAGGTCCCCTACCGGTCGGAGACCCACGGCAACCGGTATGTCAACAACTACGCCAACGACGTCGCCAAGGACTATGGCGCGTTCGAGGACGCCGGCGTCATGCCGGCCGGGTCGGTGGTGGCCAAGAACAGCTTCGGGGTCTCGGCCAAGGGCCAGGTGAGCCTCGGCCCGCTGTTCGTCATGGAGAAGATGCCGGCCGGGTTCAACCCCGCCTCGGCCGACTGGCGCTACACCATGATCATGCCCGACGGCGGCATCTACGGCACGACCAAGGGAGCCAGCTCGGCAAAGGTCCAGTTCTGCGTCGACTGCCACATGGGACTCGCCGAGGATACCGACTCGCTGCTGTTCATCCCGGACGAATACCGGATCTCGCCCTAGTACCAACCCGCACGAATCCGCGTATCACCCCCTGCGAAGCCGGGCCTGGTTGCCGGGGGTGGCTTACCGATAGCCCATACTATGTTAAAATGATAAGTGCCGGTTCCCGGAGGGAGCCGAGCGTCGGATTCGACTACCCTCAGGTGGTTATGCGGAGTGCCGGGATCCCCACCCCCGGGGCCAGGCGTTCGCGCAGCACCTCGCGGCGGAACCGGAACAGTTCGGCGGGGCGTCCCCCGGTCTGACTCCTGCGCCGGCCGGTCGGCTCGACCAACCCACCGGTGATGACCAGACGCCGGAAGTTCTGCTTGTGCAGCCTGACCCCGGAGAGCGCCTCGACCACGCGCTGCAGCTCCAGCAGGGTGAAGCTCCGGGGCAGGAGCTCGAAAACCGTCGGCCGGTATTTCAGTTTACCCCGCACCCGTCCCAGCGCGGTGGCCAGGACGCGCCGATTGTCGAGCGCCATGGGAGAGCCCAGCATCTTGGCGGCCGCCAGTCTTCGCCGGTCCTCGGGGGGCGGGTCCTCGCCGCGATAGGCGGCCCGCGCCGCGCGGTCGCGCACCAGCTCCGCGACCATCCCCGCCTCGTAAAGGGTCTCATAGCGCTCGAGCACGCGCTCGAAGTCCCAGGCCACGTCGTCAAGGCCGAAGGCGATCGAGACTCGGTCCCGCCGGGCCCGCCGCGCCTTTGCCTCCGGCGCTTCGTCCATCCAGTCCCGCAGCCGCGGTTGGATCACCCGGTCGATGATGGCCGGCCGGCCGTCCCGCCAGTCCTCCCAGGGCAGGAAGTCGTACCAGTTGCACCATTCCGCCTCGCCCGTGCCGGCGGGGGGAGCCTGTCGCATCAAAGCGATATAGCCGACCGACACCAGGCGCGGTCCGCCGGCCAGCTCGCGGAGGTCGCGGTAGCGGTCGCCGAAGCTATAGAGCTGCTCGACATAGCCGAGCGGCAGGCCGGTTTGTTCCTTCACCCAGCTCCGGAGTCCGAGCTCCAGGGTCCGATGGCGCGCCGGATCGAAGGGACCGAAGGGAAGCGCATCGGGGCTATCGGTCCAATTCACCGGCGTTCCCTTCTGGGCCGGGGTGGCAAGGGCGTGAGTCGCGCGGCGCACGATGAGCACGCGCGGCACCTCGTCGGTGACCGTCACGATGACCGCGTTGAGACCAATGATCGTCGATGGCGAGCCGGTCACGACTCCTTGTCTCCGCCTTGCCTCTCCCCCGCCCCTGGAGAGGGCCTCCAGGTTCAGGACAGAGTCCCAGACCATATAGTAATGGCGGTTTTGCCCAGGGCCAAATTGTCGGCCTCGCCTCCCGGCGCGCACGAGAGACGCGCGGCGGCTGTCGGCGGCGCGATATATCGGCATCGGCCGGGCCGAAAAAGGCCGACGCGAAAAGGCGTCGGGGCTCCCTCCCGGCCGCTGTTCCCGCCACAACCTCGAGAACGGCTGGGGCGTGGGAACCGCCAACAAACGGGTGGTTAAGCGGCCGTGTTGCCCCCGTCCACGGGAAGCGCCGCCCCCGTGATGTAGCTTGCCGCATCGGAGGCGAGGAACAGAACCGTCTGGGCCACTTCCTCCGGCGATGCGACGCGGCCGAGTGGCGTCTGGCCGGCACTCTTCCGGAGCCCCGCCTCCACGTCCAGTCCGTGCCTTTCGTAGCCGGCGCGGAGCATCGGGGTGTCCGTATCGCCAGGGCAGACGGCGTTGATTCGGATCTTGTCCCGCGCGTGGTCCAGGGCCATCGCCCGCGTGATCTGGACCACGGCGCCCTTGCTCGCGCAATAGGCCACGGCCTGCCGGCCGCCGACAAGGCCCCAGTCGGAAGCGATATTGACGATGGCGCCGCCGCCCTGCCCTTTCATAACCGGGACCGCCGCCCGGCTCATGAAGAAGACCCCGTCGACGTTGACCGCCAAAATCTCCCGCCAGAGGCTGTCCGAGGTCTCGGCGGCGGTGCCGCAGCGATACACGCCGGCGCTGTTCACGACGATGTCGAGGCGGCCGAAGCGCTTCACCGTCGCCTCGACCAGCCGGTTGCAGAATGCCGAGCCGGTGACGTCGCCGGGAAGGAATGTGGCGACCTCGTCCCCGCCCCCCAGAGAGTCCAACACGGATTGGCCCCTGGCCCGATCGCGGCCCGAAAGCATGAGCCTGGCGCCGGCCGCGGCGAAGCGGCGGGCCGTGGCCGCGCCGATGCCGGAGGTCGCGCCCGTGACCAAAGCGACTTTGCCTTCTAACATTTCCCAGCCTCTGAGTAGTTGCCTGAACAGTTGACGGAGTAGTTGCCTGAGTAGTTGCCTGAGCAGTTGCCTGAGCAGTTGACGGAAAGCAAATGTGGGCCGAGTGATTTCCTGGAACCGGGCCCAGAGTCAAGCCGGATTGCTCACTTATAGTGAGACGGGCGATGCCCAGACTCGGTCGGCGGCGGCGCGATATAGCGGCGCGATATATTAGCATCGGCCGGGCCGAAAAAGGCCGACGGCGATAGGGCGCCGGGGCTCCCTCCCGGCCGCCGCCACATATCAACCGACGTTTTAGCGAAAAAGGCGCCAGCCTCGGCTAAGCCCTTAAAAAAATGGCGTCCCCTAGGGGACTCGAACCCCTGTTTTCGGCGTGAGAGGGCCACAACTATGTCCGCCAGCGTACATGGGCATCCACAAAACTCCCTTGATTCATATATACTATCCCTTGACGTTCGCTCTCGTCTACCTACGTACGTAACTGTATAATCGGCACAAGTTACGTACGGAGGCAAGGCCATGCCCAGGGCGATTAGAGATACCCGACTCGATACCAGAACAGCGCGAGAGAAACTTAAGCCCAAACGCGACCCCTACTGGCGGGCGATAGATCGGGGGGCGCACCTCGGCTACCGCAAGGGCAAGACCGGGGGCTTCTGGATCGCGCGCTACCGTGGGCCGGACCGCAAGTACAGTTTCCGCAGCCTGGGCATGGCCGATGACGCCCGAGAGGCTGACGGCGCAACCGTCCTCGACTTTTTTGAAGCTCAGGACAGGGCTCGCCAATGGTTCGCCGAAAGAGGGCGCAAGGATAATGGATTAGGGTCGGACGGCCCGTACACCGTCGCCGACGCGATGGACGACTATCTCAAGTGGTACAAGGCCCACAGGAAATCCCTCGTAGACGTGACGTGCCGGATCAACGCCTTCATCCTGCCGACCTTTGGCGAGATTGAGGCCGCCAAGCTGACGACGAGGATGATCCGGGAGTGGCATCAGAGCCTTGCGGCCGCCTCTGCGCGGAAGCGGACGGCGCCGGGACAGGAGCAACAGTACCGCGAGCCGCCGGACGATCCAGAGTCCGTCCGCAGACGCCGGGCATCCGCAAACAAGGTTCTAACGATACTGAAAGCCGCCTTGAACCATGCGTATCGAGACGAAAAGATTTTGAGCGACAAGGCATGGCGACGCGTGGGGCCGTTCCACGACGTTGATGCCCCGAGGATCCGCTATCTAACCGGCGATGAATGCATCCGCCTCGTGCACGCCTGCGACCCGGACTTCCGCCGCTTGGTTCAGGCCGCGCTCTTGACGGGCTGCCGCTATGGCGAACTGACCGCGCTAAGTTGCGAGGACTTCAACCCGGACACCGGCAGCATCCACATCCGCACGAGTAAGACCGGCAAATCCCGCGACGTGCCTTTAAACGAGGAAGGGTTGGAATTCTTCTCCCGCGTCACCGCTGGGCGCGCCGGGGATGAACTGGCCTTTCTGCGGGGGGACGGCGAGCCCTGGGGCAAGTCCCACCAGCGCCGGCGGTTCGATGCCGCCGCCAAGGCCGAGAAGCTTAAGGGAGTCTCGTTTCACATCCTGCGACATTGCTACGGGTCGGCGCTCGCTCAGCAGGGCGTCTCAATGCGCGTCATCGCCGAGGTGCTCGGGCACGCCGACACGCGGATAACGGAAAAGCACTACAGCCACCTGGCACCGAGCTACCTAGCCGAGACGATCCGCCGCAAGCTGCCCGCGCTCGGCATCGTCGCGCCGGACAGCGTGGTGCCGCTGCAATCGCGGAAGTGATATCCTGACCCTGGCGCGGCTAGGTGTGGCCGCCGAAAGCCGGGCACCTGCACCCGGCCCGCCGCGCCTTCCCTCTCGCGGGACCGCACCGTGCAGGAGGTGCGCCAAGTGGCAACGCGCAAGCAGCGAGCTCGGCTCATTCTATCGGACGACGTTGAGCGCGTCTTTGACAACACGGCAATCCGACGCCTCGCCCAAGTCGCAAAGCTACCGCCCAGCACCGACATGGAGTGGTTC
>JACZXZ010000095.1 GCA_022571365.1 Pseudomonadota bacterium
CCCGCCACGCCCTGGCGGGCCATGGTGTCCTCCAGCACCCCGAGCCAAGCCCGGTCCCGCCCGCCCGAGCTGAGCAGCCGGGCCCGTTCGCGGAGCGCGCGGTTGTAGGCGATCAAACGCCCGGCATGGCCCGGATCGAAGCCGTAGATCAGGCGGTCGAAAAAGCGCCGCCGGGCCGGAGCGCCATCGACAAACAGCTGGTCCATTTCAGGCGTCAGCCAAGTCAGGCTGAACCGTTCGGCGAGTTCCGCTTGGCTGCGCGCGAGGCGCTCTTCGATCCGGATCAGGCGCCGCTCCCCACCTGGGCCGGAGCCGGACGGGTCGCGGCCGGTGCCGACCCGGGCCGGGCCGGCCGGCGTGGCCACGGTTGCCGCCACGGCCCACGCCCTTTCCTCGCCGGCGTCGCGGCGGTCGATCTCTCTCAACCGGGCCCGGCGCAAGCCGCGGCCGGGAGCGAGAAACGAGATGGCTTCCAACAAGTTCGTCTTGCCGGCGCCGTTCGGCCCTGTCAGCACCACCGGCGCGGGACCGACCTCGAGCCTGAGCGAGCGATAACAGCGGAAATCGGTCAGCGCCAGCCACGTTACCGCGTGCCGCCCAGCCCGGTGCAATTCGGCCGCGACGCTCAGGGCCGGCTCCCTCACACCCGCATCGGCATCAGGACGTAAAGGGCGCTTGAATCAGCGACGTCGCGCACCAGGGTGGGCGATGCCGCATCGGCCATGATGAACTGGGCGCTGTCGCCCTCGATCTGTTGGGCGATGTCGAGCAGGTAGCGCGAGTTGAAACCGATTTCAAGCGCCGCGCCGTCGTAGTTGACCTCGAGCTCCTCGGTCGCGGTGCCGCTCTCCGGGCTGGTCGCGGACAGCACCAGGCTGCCCCGGTCCAGGCTCAGCTTTATCGCCCTCGACTTCTCGGTCGAGATCGTGGATACCCGGTCGACCGCCTCGGCAAAGGACTTGCAAACGACCTCCATGACCTTGTCGTTGCCCGTGGGGATGACCCGCTCATAGTCGGGGAAGGTTCCGTCGATGAGCTTCGAGGTCAGCACCACCTCGTCGAAGGCGAAGCGGATCCGGGTCTCCGACAGCGCCACATTGATCGCCTCGCTGGTCTCGTCGATGAGTTTTCTGAGCTCGCCCACTGTCTTGCGGGGCACGATGACTCCCGGCATGTCCTCGGCGCCGTCGGGCAGCGGCATCTCGACCCGGGCCAGTCTGTGGCCGTCGGTCGCAACCGCGCGCACCACCTTGACCCCGTCCGTCTCGGTGGCGTGGACGTAGATGCCGTTCAAATAATAGCGGGTTTCCTCGGTCGAGATGGCGAAGCGGGTGCGATCGACCAGGCTGCGAAGCTCGCCCGCCGCCAGGGTAAAGCTATGGGGCAGATCCTCTCCGGTCATCACCGGGAAATCCTCGGGCGGAAGGCAGGGCAGCGTGAATTTGGAGCGCCCGGCGCGAAGCTCCAGAGGGGCGTCCTTGCCAGGGCTGTCGAATTCGACCTGAGCGCCTTCCGGCAGCTTGCGGACGATGTCATAGAGGGTGTGCGCCGGCGCCGTCGTCACGCCGGCCTCGGCGACGTCCGCCTCGAGCCGCTCGACGATCGCCAGGTCCATGTCGGTGGCGGTGAGGGAGAGAGAGCCGTCTTTGGCCTCAAGGAGCGTGTTCGAGAGGATCGGAATGGTGTTGCGGCGCTCGACCACACCCTGGGCATGCGCCAGCGACTTGAGAAGAGCGGCACGTTCGATGGTGAATTTCATGGCTGAACCGATCTCACGGACAAGGGCCCGAACCGAGAGCTGTTCCAATAGGATTCGCAGCCCGACAGGGCCGCCGCCGGAGGGTTTTTCCAACGCTCCCGGGAACGGGCCGATATTATATCACAAGCCCTTGGATTCCCAAGTATTTTCGGCCTTCTTCAGGCGCTCGAAAAGGGCTCGGAAAATCCCGCCAGCAGGACCTCGAACCCTAGCTCTCCAGCATCCGCCGCAAGAGATCGACGTCCTCCGAGAAGCTCGAGTCGCCGGCCATCAGTTCCTCGATCCTTCTCACCGCATGCATGACCGTGGTGTGGTCCCGGCCGCCAAACTTGCGGCCGATTTCCGGCAGCGAGCGCGGGGTCAGCTGCTTGGCGAGATACATGGCCACCTGGCGCGGCCGGGCGACGGCGCGGGCGCGTCTGGCCGAGTGCATATCCGCCAGGCGGATATTGAAATGTACAGCGACGCGCTTCTGGATTTCCTCGATGGTCACCCGCCGGTCGTTGGCGCGCAGCAGATCGTGCAGCACCTCCTGGGTCGTCTCGAGCGTGATGTCGCGGCCGACCAAGGTGGAATGCGCCGCAATGCGGTTCAAGGCGCCTTCCAACTCACGCACATTGGCGGTGATCTTGTGGGCGAGAAACTCCATGACCTTGGGCGGGACTTCCACCTGGAGCTGCTCGGCCTTGGATTGCAGGATACCGAGCCTGAGCTCATAAGTGGTGGGATGGAGGTCGGCCACCAGGCCCCAGCCGAGGCGCGAGCGCAGCCGCTCCTCCAGCCCTTCGAGGTCGGACGGCGATTTGTCGGCCGAGATGACGACCTGGCGATTCTGATCGACGAGCGCATTGAAGGTGTGAAAGAACTCCTCCTCGGTCGACTCCTTACCGCTGATGAACTGGACGTCGTCGATCATCAGGACGTCGATGGAGCGGAACTGCTCCTTGAAGGCCATCGTGTCCTTGAACCTGATCGCCCGGATGAACTGATACATGAACTTCTCGGCCGAGAGGTAGATCACCCGGCGCCCCGGATGCTGTTTCCTGATATGCCAGGCGATGGCGTGCATCAGGTGCGTCTTGCCGAGGCCCACCCCGCCATAGAGGAACAGCGGGTTGAACCGCACCTTGGTGGACTCCGCGACCCGGCGGGCGGCGGCATAGGCGAATTCGTTGGGTTTGCCGACCACAAAGTTCTCGAAGGTGAAGCGCGGATCCAATGGGGCGCCGACTTTGCCCTGTTGGTCGCCGCCGGCCGCCGCCGCATCCTGGGCGGCGCGGGGCGCCGGGGCGGCCGGACCCGCGGCCCTCGCCGGCTCGGCTGGACGGGAGCGCGACTCGACGAAGATCTCGACCGAGTGGATCGACGAGTTCAATTCGTGCCACAGCGTGCGAATTCGGTCGGCATAGTGCGAGATCACCCAATCCCGCATGAACCGGGTCGGCACCGAAATCGATACCTTGCCCTCCCGCACCGCCTTGAGCGTCAACGGCTTGAACCAGATGCGGAAGGCCGCCTCGCCGAACTCGGCCCGGAGCTGGCCGCGCAGGCGCGCCCACTCGGCATCCGAGGATTGATGGCTCCCCCTCTCAGCCATGACTTACCCCTGCATCACAAGTAGGCCGGGCGAGAAGCAGGCCGGGCGAGGACATGGCCGAGGCCGGGCTGGGTCTCCGGGACCGCATGTCCCAAGCCTGTGTCCCAAGCCTGTCGCGCCGTCTCGTCGCCCGCGTAAAACGCGCCGGACATTTCCTAATCTTATCCCGTCGAACGGGCGCAACTGAAAGTGCCACACCCCCCTGCCGCCAGCAATATCCGAGGACATTGCCGGCTGTTTTTTATCTTTCTCCGACAAACACAGGCTAGCGAACTTATTTGAAGTTTCTTTTAGCGTTCAAGGCCTAACCCATCTTTGTAAAAGAAATACTATTTAGACCCCGCAGCTTTATTATAGTTTTATTATTCAAGACTTGCCACAAGCGCCAAACCGCCGCAAGCCCGGTTAATGTACCCGGCGCCGCCGCGGCTGGCAACCGGATCGAAAAGCGAACACCGAAAATTTTTCGCGTGAATGCCGCGCCGTCGATGCCAAGGCGTTGTCGGGACCGCCATCCTTGAAAACCGGACACCCAAAACCACCCCCGGGAAGGGCGCGACGGGGCCTGGACCGGCGCCCCCGGCTCAGGTGCCCAAGCGCGTCATCCCCAAGCGCGTCATCCAACCGGGTTCACCCCTTTGGGACGGAGGCGGCGCCGACCGAGGGCAAAAGCCAAAGCCGGCCGGATTGGCCGGAGACGGTCGCTGGCGGCCGAGGCTCAAATGATCGAGGGCAAAAGCCGAAGCCGGCCGTGACGGTCGCTTCCCCGGCCCGGCCACGAAGCGGGCGAGAAGGAAATCAGGTGAGAAGGAAATCAGGCGAGAAGACCGTCAGGTCCTGAACCAGATCCTGAACAACCTGCTCACGATCGACGGCTAAAGCGCCCGGCTCACGATCGACGGCTAAAGCGCCCGGCTCACGATCGACGGCTAAAGCGCCCGGCTCACGATCGACGGCTAAAGCGCCTTGATACGGGACGACAGGCGCGACAGCGTACGGGCGGCGGTGTTGTGATGAAGGACCCTCTTGGTGACGCCGCGGTGCAGCACGGGCTGGGCCGCCTTGAAGGCGGCGCGCGCCTCCTCCTTGTTGCCGGCGGCGATCGCCTGCTCGACCTTCTTCACGAAGGTGCGAATGCGACTCACGTGGACTCGGTTGACGACCGTGCGCCGTTCGCTCTGGCGGATGCGCTTCTTCGCCGATTTATGTTGCGCCATGGACAGCCCGGCTTGCGATTGAACCCCGGCTTCGGACACGGGGTCGCGGTTATATCGGCGGGCCCCGGCACCGTCAAGGGGCACCGGCAGCATCAAGTCCGGCCGAGGGCGGAACATCGCGGGCCAGCCGAGAGGGGGCCAAGCCGGCGGCGGCGGCGACGGCCGGCTTGCGGCCGGGAGCGATCGGGCGGTCAACCCGGTGACAGGAAGAAATGGACCGCCAGCACCCCGGCGCCCCCGATGAACTCCA
>JACZXZ010000007.1 GCA_022571365.1 Pseudomonadota bacterium
CCAACCTTACGCCATCAAGGACGCGCGGCAGGTCGCCGCGATGCGCGACTGGGTCCTGGGGTTGGACGGAAGCGGCGCCCTTGGCCGATGGTTCGCCCGGCCCGCCGGCCTGAGCCGGCGGGAGGAGCGCATCTGCCGCCGGCACGAAGGGTGGATTCTGGGCGTCGGTTGAGCCGGCCGGCGGCGCCATGGGCATGAAATCCGCGGGCCGTGTCCCGTCCGCCCCGGGGATTCGAGCCGACCGGCTGGCCCGGCCGGGCGGGGACGAAATCGAGAGGCATCCCAGCCCTATGAACAGTCCTATGAACGAGCACCGCTATAACCCGGCGACCGGCCTCACGAGCATCTACGTGCCGGAGCGCGGCCAGCGGCCCCTGGATGAGGCGCCCCCCAAGAAACCGGTGGAAAGCCCGGAGAGTTGTCCCTTTTGCCCCGGCAACGAGGCAATGTTGCCGGAAATTCTCGAGCAAACGCCGGGTCCGGGCCCCGCGGGCTGGACGACCCGGGTGGCGCCGAACAAGTTTCCCGGCGTGCGCCTGGACGCCGGCGGCGAGACCGGCGCCCACGGGCCTTACGGTCGCGCGCCCGCCCACGGCCGCCATGAGATCATCATCGAGAGCCCCGGCCACGACCTGGACCTCGCGCAAATGGGGCCGGCCGAACTTTGCGCCGTCGTCGATACCTACCACCGCCGTTATTCGACCATCGAGCGCGAAAACCCGGGGCTGACGCCGGTGCTGTTCCGAAACCACGGCCCCTCATCCGGCGCCTCTCTCGGCCATCCCCACGCGCAATTGATGGCCGTCCGCGGCCGGCCGCCCGGTCTTGGCGCGCGCGCGGCGGCGGCGCGCCGCCATTTCGAGGAGAACGGGCGATGCGCGCTCTGCGACATCGCCGCGTTCGAGCGCCGTCAGAGGCGCCGGATGATCGCCGAAAACGGATCCTTCCTGGTCTTTGTGCCCTTTGCCGCCGCCGGGCCTTCGGAGGTGTGGCTTGTGCCCAAACGGCATGAGCCGTCGTTCGGCGCGATCGGCGGGCCGGAACGGAAGGACTTGGCCGCGGCCCTGGGTGACGCGCTCCATCGCATCCATCGCGGGCTCGACGATCCCGATTACAACTTCTTCATCTGCAGCCTGGCCGAGACCGGCGGGGAAGCCTATCTCCACTGGTGGCTGGAGATCCGCCCGCGGCTGACGATCCTGGGCGGATACGAGCTGGCCTCTTGCGTCACCGTCGTCCCGTCGGTGCCCGAGGACGACGCGGCGCGATTGCGCAAGGCGGGGGCGTAAATCGGGCCGCCGCCGGCTACGGGTTGGCCCAGCGGTCAAATCATTTGCAGCGGCCCGTCATCCTGGGTCCCGGGGTCTTCTGCCTCGGCGCCGGTCCGATATGTTGTCCGTTGGGAACAAAACCGCGTCCGCGAGGAGGGCTTCTTGGATGAGCCTTGCCCAATTTGGGCGGCGTGCCGGACCCCTCGCCTCGAAGAGCGGGCGCGGCGCGCGCCTTCGAGTCTGGAAGCTTGCTTAGAACTTCTCGACCCAGGGGCGCAAATCCAGCTCGTGGGTCCAGGTGCTGCGGGGCTGCCGGTGGAGCTGGTAGTAGGCTTCCGCGATGTCGTCGGGGGCGAGCAGGCTGTCGGGCGGGCGCTCCTCGGCCAGGTGCGAGTAGCGCTCGGACAGAATCTCGCCGTCGATGATGATGTGGGCCACATGCACGCCTCGTGCGCCGAGCTCGCGGGCCATGCTCTGGGCCAAAGCTCTCAGCCCGAACTTGCCGACTGCCAGGTTGGCGAAGTTGGCGCTGCCCCGAAGCGAAGCCGTGGCGCCGGTGAACAGGATCGTGCCGCTGCCCCGCGCGACCATCAGCCGGGCCGCCGCGCGGCCCACCAGGAAGCCGCCCAAGCAGCCGACTTTCCAGCAGCGCTCGAAGTCCCGGGCCTCGATCTCGAGGATGCTGCCGGGGGCAAAGGCGCCGGCGTTGTAAACCACCAAATTGGGCTCGCCGAGGTCCGCCTTGACCTGGCCGAACAGGTTCTCGACCGGGCCCTCGTCGGTCACGTCGCAGCCATAGGCGCGGCCCTTGCCGCCAAGCTCCGAGAGCTCCTTGGCAAGCGGCTCCAGCCTGGCCCCGTCGCGCGCGGCCAGCGCGACGCTCATGCCGGCGCGCGCAAACCGGCGGGCGAGCGCCGAACCGAGGCCGGGCCCGACGCCGGCGACGAGCGCGATTTCACCTGCGGTCATGAGCTATCACTCCGATTTAAAATGCTCCATCACCGCGATGTTGTCACTGCATCCACGAAGGCTTATGAAAGTGCCGCCCTGGCCGTCGCGGCATACTCAGCGGAGTCCTCAATCGCTCGATTGAGGACGTTGCGCGCTTCCCCACTTTCCGGTAAGGGCGAGTTAGCTGACGCGTTGAGAGGTTTTAACATTTGGGGGTGATCCCGGCGCATCTCGTTTAATCGTTCACGGTCAAGCTCCAGGCCTCGAATTGCCGCCTTCCCAATCGTATTATCGTCAATAGCGTAGGGGTAGTCTTCACGGAACGGGATGAAATCCGCCGGGCCCAATACGGCGGGATTGCGGGATTAATGAATTAATGAACAAAGGCTCTTCCCGGCTCACGTCGTCACGGTGGGATCGAGGGCGGGCTGCAGGATCACGCAGCGGAAACAGGTTCTTCTTAATAACGTTGGTTACACAACGGACATGCAAAGAACAGATTATCCCATTCCTGCGCAAGCCAATAATACCCGGGCCTTCCCAAAAGCTCCCGCGCAGTTTGCCTGAGACCCGCTTTAGGGCGGCGTCTTCGAGGGGGCCGGGCCTCGCGCGCCGCGCCCCATGCCGCCCAGAAAGACCACGGCGGGCACTAGCCGTGCCGGTTGGAAGGCGGTAAATTCCCGCATCTGTTCCCGGAAGCGGGACGGCGCCGACGGCGCGCCGCTTGATCGCCGAAGCCAAATGGCCACAATTAAAGGGATGCAAGCCATAGCGCCCGCTATCCCGACCGGTCTTGCCGTGCGCGGGCGCCCCATGGTGATCCGGTCCACCGCCACGCCCTTCGACTAAAGGCCCATGAGCGCAAAATCATCCTCGCCCCCGGGCGGCCCGAATCCCACGGACCAGGCCAATCCCTCGCGGGGTGGCCGCTTCGAGACCGGCCCGGGCGAAGTCATGGAACGGATCAACGCCTCGATCGAGGTCGACCGCCGGCTCTATGCCCACGACATCGCCGGCTCGAAGGCCCACGCGGCCATGCTGGTCCGCCAGGGCATCATTTCCCGGGAAGACGGCGAGGCCATCGACGCCGGCCTGGACAAGATTCTTCAACAGATCGAGAAGGGCGAGTTCACCTTCCGCGCTTCGCTCGAGGACATCCACATGAACATAGAGGCCCGGCTCGAGGAACTCATCGGCGAGGCCGCCGGCCGGTTGCACACGGCGCGCTCGCGCAACGACCAGGTGGCGACCGACCTCCGCATGTGGGTGCGCGACGCCCTCGACGGCCTCGACCACGCGGTCCGCGAGCTGCAGGCCGCGCTCATCACCCAGGCCGAGCACCACGCCGCCACCGTGATGCCCGGCCTCACGCACCTGCAGGGGGCCCAGCCGGTGACCTTCGGCCACCACCTCCTGGCCTATGTCGAGATGTTCGGCCGCGACCGCGGGCGGCTGGCCGATTGCCGGCGGCGTTTGAACGAGTGCCCGCTGGGCGCGGGCGCGCTCGCCGGCACCGCGTTTCAAATCGACCGGGAGGCGACGGCCCGTGCGCTGGGCTTCGACCGGCCCGCGGCCAATTCGCTGGACGCCGTTTCGGACCGCGACTTCGCGCTCGAGTTCCTGGCTGCTGGGGCGATCGCGGTGGTCCATCTCTCGCGGCTCGCCGAGGAGATCGTGCTGTGGACGAGCGAGCGCTTCGGCTTCGTCAGGCTTTCCGACGCCTTCACCACCGGCAGCTCGATCATGCCCCAGAAGCGCAACCCCGACGCGGCCGAGCTGGTGCGCGCCAAGGCGGGCCGCATCCTCGGCGCGTTGGCCGGATTGCTTGCCGTGATGAAGGGCCTGCCTCTGGCCTATGCCAAGGACATGCAAGAGGACAAGGCGCCGGTGTTCGACACCGCCGACACCCTGACGCTCTGCCTCGCGGCCATGACCGGCATGGTTCGCGACATGACGGTCGATGCCGACGCCATGCGGGCCGCCGCGGCGGAGGGTTTCACCACCGCCACCGATCTTGCCGACTGGCTGGTGCGCGCGCTCGGCCTGCCGTTCCGCAAAGCCCACCAGATCACCGGTCGGCTGGTGAGGATGGCCGAGGAGAAGGGCTGCGGCTTGGCCGATCTGGACCTCGCCCAGATGCAGTCGGTGGAGCCGGCGATCACCGCCGAGCTGTTCGGCGTGCTCGGCGTGGAGGAGTCGGTTGCGAGCCGCACCAGCTTCGGCGGCACCGCCCCGGACAACGTGCGCCGGGCCGCCGCCGCCGCCCGGGAGAGGTACCTCAGATGAAAGCGTTTCACCTAGGCCGTCTGATCGCCCTCGTCCTCCTCGCGATCGCGCTCGCCGCGCCGCTTGGCGCCTGCGGCAAGAAGGGGCCGCTTGAGCCCCCGGACAAGGAAAGCGAGTATCCGAGGACGTATCCCAGTGAGTGATTTCGCCTACCGCGACGGTCAGCTTCACGCCGAGGAAGTGCCGATCCCGCGGATTGCCGAGGATGTCGGCACGCCGTTCTATTGTTACGCCAGCGCCGGCCTGAAGCGCCGCTACCGCGCCTTCGCCGACGCCTTCGCCGGACTGCCGGCGACCATCTGCTACGCGCTCAAGGCCAATTCCAATCTCGCTGTCGTGCGCACCCTGGCGACGCTTGGCGCCGGCGCCGACGTGGTCTCGGAGGGCGAGCTCAGGCGTGCGCTCGCCGTGGGCGTGCCGGCCGCGAAGATCGTCTTTTCCGGAGTCGGCAAGACCGAGGGCGAGCTGGCCCTGGCGCTCGAGACCGGCATCCTGCAGGTCAACGTCGAGTCGGAGTCTGAGCTCGAGGCGCTCAGTAACCTCGCCCGGGCGCGGGGGGTGAAAGCGCGGGTGGCGCTTCGGGTCAATCCCGATGTCGAGGCCGGCACCCACGAGAAGATCACCACCGGCCGGAAGGGCAGCAAGTTCGGTATCGAGGTGGAGCGGGTGCCCGGGCTCTATGCCCGCGCCGCCACGCTCTCCGGCATCGAGCCGGTGGGCCTCGCCGTCCATATCGGCTCGCAGATCACCGACCTCGCCCCGTTCAGGGCCGCCTTCGCGCGCATCGCGGGCCTGGTGGCCGAGCTCAGGGCCGCCGGTCATGCCGTCCGCCGGCTCGACCTCGGCGGCGGTCTCGGCATCGCTTACGGGCGCGAGACGCCGCCCAGCCCGGCCGAATACGCCAGCCTGGTCGAAGCGGTCATCGGCCCGCTCGAGGCGGAGCTGGTACTCGAGCCGGGCCGTGCGCTGGTCGGCGACGCCGGCGTGCTGGTCACCCGCGTGCTTCATGTCAAGGACGGGTCGACACGCCGCTACGTCATCGTCGACGCGGCGATGAACGACCTCTTGCGCCCCGCGCTCTACGATGCCTATCACGCCATCAGGCTGGTTCAGGAGGCTCCGGCCGAAGCCGCAACGGCGCCGGTCGACGTGGTCGGGCCGGTGTGCGAGAGCGGGGACAGCTTTGCCGTCGGGCGCAGGCTGCCGCCGGTCGGGTCCGGCGACCTTCTCGTCATTGACTCGGCCGGCGCCTATGGAGCGGTCATGGCATCGAGCTACAATAGCCGACCCCCTGCGCCCGAGGTCCTGGTCAAAGGCACCGAGTACGCCGTGGTGCGGCCGCGCCCGGACATCGACGATCTCCTGGGCCAGGACCTCATGCCCGACTGGCTTGCGGCACCGGGCGAGACCCGGTCGCGGGGGGCGGCGTGATGAAGGCCGGACCCGGCAGGGCCGAGCCATGATCCAGGAGCGGGCGGCGCTGCCCCGGTTTCGCCTGCTCCTCGCCTGGGCGGCGCTCCTGTGGGAGCGGCTGTGGCCCGCTGGGCCGACCGCTGCCGGGCTATGGCGTGCTTGATACCAGCGACATCGATATCCCAGAGGAAAGGGATGTACAGAGGGCGCGCATCATTTTCGAGGAGCTTCGCCGCCGCGCCGGCCAGCGGTACCGCCCGGAGCCGGAGCGCGCATATATCAACCGTCTGCTGCGCCGCTTCTGATCACCGGTCCCGGCCGACCGCCTGAAGAGCAGCGCTCCCTCCGTAGTGTCTTAAGATCCCCTTGAGCGCGATCGGCGTCCAGGTGCCCCGGTCGACCAGCGCTTCGAGAACGCCGGCGCGCCGATTGAGCAGGGCTCCGCCTGACCGGACCCCGGCGGTGGCGCGTCCGCGTTGGGCCGGTAACAGCCAATTGCGTATGGCGCATTTGTTGCAACAAAAAACCGCTTGCTATCGCGTGAATATATATCCAAAAAAACACACCCTTAGGAGGCAGACGATGTCCGACCACCTATCACGATTTCGCGCAGTGCGGCGGTGGGTTTTGGCGGGCGTCGCGGGCGCAATCGTGGCCGCGGCGCTGGCCCTCGGGCTGGGCCTCGCCCCGGCGGTTGCGGAAGAGCCCCCGGCCGGCGAGGCGTCGGAACCCTTCCCGCCCTATCCTGAGGTGTGGGGCCGGGAGCTGCCCTATCCCGGGGACGGCAGCTATTCCATCCACCAGGAAGTGTTCGAGGCCCCGGACGGCAGGGTGATTGTCAGTATCTACGCCAGTCCTCTGCGCTCGGATGAGTTTGAATATCGCGTGTTGGACTTCTTCTCCGGCGAGATGCGGACCATCGACAAAAAGATCTCCTACGACATCCGGTCTGGCGGGAAGCACAAGCGCTTGTACGCACTGGATATCGAGCTGGCCGACGGTGGCAGGCTCACATACAAGAGCCACCGGGTTAGTAACTGCACGGTCACCTACAACATCCATTACGTCAAGCGCGACAGAGATGGAGAGATCGTCGCCGACAAGATGCTGCTCTATCTCTACGACCGGCCCGTGCGCGTCGATGTCAACCCCTACTGCGAGATCAGTAGCGATCGGGCCCATTTCCACCAGAACTGGCGCCAGGTTGGGCTCGCGTTCGCACCGCTCAAGGACGGGACCTTTCTTGCTTACGACGGACCTTTCATCATTCGCTTCGATCCGGACCTGAACTCGCCCTTCATCGACAACAAGCGGCTGTTCCTGCTCGACCGGGTGGTGGTGATGGACCTGGTCGATGAGGCCTTCGCCCGCGATGGACCCAGCCTTCAGAACATCGACGACGTGATTTACGACTATCTCATCAAGCTTAGGGAGGAAGCACACAAATGACCCAGGCCATTAGACCGAAGACGCGGTTTCAAGACTTATTGTTCAAGCATTTCTCGCAAGGCGGCGAGGTCGCGAGCCCGGAGGAGGGCTGGCGGTTGACCTCTCCGCCCACGCCGAATAGCGGCTATAGCGTCGGCTGGATCCAGCTCGACCTTTCCAGTGCGGATAAGAAAAGTGAATTCGACGCCATCATGGCCGTTCTCGCCCGCGATCCCGTGCTAAATGAGAATATCGAGGCTATTCGCACAGCGCTGGAGAAGAAGGATGCCGACCTCACGGCGAGCGACAAATCTGTGATCAAGCAGTATGGCGACCTCATCAACCAGGCGCTGGCGAGCCCGGAAGGGAAGAGGACCCTCGACCAGATCGGGTTTGAGCGGCTGGAGGAGATAGAAGACGACATAGAGCACTTGAAGAGCATCGCCGGCCCCGAGGCCAAGCCCTTCCTCGAATCCCAGGAGGGCCAACTGCTCATCGCCGATTACATCAACCAGTTCGGCCCGCCGTCTCCGGACAAGCTCCAAAGATTCGTCCAGGGCGGGGAGGTCGAGCTCAACGACGGCAAGAACAAGATCAAGCTCGACGGCCCGCTGACGTTCGAGAAATGGCGGGAGTATGTAGACAAGACACGCTTCGGCGAGAGCCACCCGACCATCATCGACAGCCGTTTCGACAACGTGAAGGACACGCTCGGACGACACCGCCTTCTCCCGGACGCGCCGCGCGTCCGTCCGCAAGGCCAGCAGCCGGCCACGCCGTCCGGCGCACCCGGCCAGCGCTCGGGCCTCGAGGAGGACAAGGCCGCCGCGCGCGCAGGCTCCGGGGCGGACCTCGCCGCCTCGCCCGAAGGGCGCCGGTTCCTCGCCGCGCTCAAGCCCAAGGCCGGCGAGGAAGTGGAGGAGGTTCTCTTGAAGCCCGTGAACCAGTGGACCAAAGGAGAGATGGGCGCCCTCATGGACGATCCCGACTACTGGCGGACCGCCGGGCCCCGGGGCCGGCTCCTGCAGGACAAGGCGCGGGCCTGGCACGACCACTTCTTCGGGACCGGCCCGGCGCCGGAGGACGAGACCGGCCGGATGCTGCCCTCGCGCCCGTCCCATCCCATCCCCACGGCCCCGGCCCCGGTTCGGGCGGCCGACGGCGGCGACCTTGCCGGTAGCGTGCTCGGCATCGGCAAGCGGGTGCTCGCCGCCGCGGCCGAGTCGGGCCTGAGTGAAGCGATCAGGGGCCTGCAGGGGGGCCTCAACGGCCTGCAGACCGGCGACCTCAACGGCCTCGCGGGGGTGAGGAGCGGGGCCATCGGGATGGACCGGCCGGCGCTCGCCGTCGATGGGATCTTCGGACCCAAGACCCGGTGGCGGCTCCGCCAAACCGTGGCCCGCTTCGGCCGGGCTCCGGTGGAGAAGAGCTTCGCCCGCAGCTTCGCGCGATTCCGCCCCAGCCACCGCCCGGGATCACGGGTCTAAGGACTCGGCACGGGAGCCGCTTCGCCGCCCCCTTCCCGCTCCGCACCCTGAGAGGCCGAACTCCGCCTCCGCGCCCGGACGGACGGCCCGGGCATTCGCCGCGCGCCCGGGGTTACCCCAAAGCGTGGTTGCTTTCCCGGAACGGTTTCCCTTTGGTCCAAGGCATTGACCGCCCCGGCCGATCCCGTCGCTGTCGTCCGGTCATCGCGGCGGTCGCGCCTTTGCCCAGACCTTATCTACCAGACTTTGATCTATGAGGTGATTTCCGGCCGCCGCCGGGGTATTAAGGAGGCGCGGGCAGCCGTTGGCGGCCGGTCTCCGGTGACCGGTCGTTCGCCGGCAATGATCGTTGGCTGTCACCGGTGGCCGATCTTCGACGGCCGGTCCTTGGCGGCCAGTCCTTGGTGATGGGTGGGCGATGACCGTTCTGGTAACCGGCGCGGCCGGGTTCATCGGCTTTCATGTCGCGACGGCGCTCTTGAAGCGCGGCGAGCGGGTGATCGGGGTCGACAACCTGAACGACTACTATGATGTGGCGCTCAAGCAAGCCCGTCTGGACGGGCTCGCCCGCCACGACAGCTTTGCCTTCCACCGTATCGACATCGCCGACCAGGCGGCGATGGAAGGCCTCGCCGGGACCTACCCCGACATCACCCGGGTGGTGCACTTGGCCGCCCAGGCGGGGGTGCGGTACTCGCTGACCCATCCCCAGGCCTACATCCACGCCAATCTCGAAGGGCATTTCGCGGTGCTCGAGACCTGCCGCCGGCTCGACCGGCTCGAGCATCTGGTCTACGCCAGCTCGTCCACGGTCTATAGCGGCATCACCAGGCTGCCGTTCTCGATCGAGGAGCGCGTCGACCGGCCGATCTCCCTCTACGCCGCGACCAAGATCTCCGGCGAGCTGATGAGCTATTGCTACAGCCACCTCTACGGGCTGCCCATGACCGGCTTGAGGTTCTTCACCGCCTACGGGCCCTGGGGCCGGCCCGACCTGTCGGCCTATATCTTCACCCGCCAGATCCTGGCCGGGGAGCCGATCCAGGTGTTCAACCACGGCGACATGAAGCGGGACTTCACCTATATCGACGACGCGGTGGCCGGTGCGGTGGCTGCCCTCGACCGCCCGCCGGCGGCCCGGGACGGGGCGGCGCCGCACCGCCTCTACAACCTGGGCAATCACCGGAGCGAGCCGTTGATGCGCTTCATCCAGGTGATCGAGAAGGCGGTCGGCCGCAAGGCCAAGATCAAGCTGGAGCCCATGCAGCCCGGCGACGCCAAGGAGACCTTCGCCGATATCACCGCCAGCCGGCGCGACCTCGGCTTCAACCCGACCACCAACATCGACGAGGGCATCCCCAAGTTCGTGGCCTGGTTCCGCGACTACCACGGGGTCTAGCTGGTAGCTGTCAGCCATTAGCCGCTAGCTATTAGCCGTTAGCCATTAGCCGTTAGCCGTTAGCTATCAGCGTTCAGCCCTCAGCCTCATAAGCCGCCTGCGGAGGCGGCGCTAGCCGCCGCAACCTCAAAGCTAATAGCTAGCGGCTAAAACGGCCAGGGTTCCTCAATCGCCGTAAAGCGCCTCCAGGGCCGCGCCGTAAATCTCTTTGATCTTGTGCCGGCGGATCTTCAGGGTCGGGGTCAAAAGGCCGTTTTCCATGCCGAACGCCTCCCTTGCCAGCATGAAGCGGCGGACCCGTTCGATTGCGGAGAGGCCGCGGTTGACCCGCTCGACCGCCGGGGCGATCGCCCGGTGGAACCCGGAATCGCCGGCCAGGGCCGCGAGGCCGGCCGGCCTGCCGTGGGCTTCGGCCCAGCGTCCCATGACCTCTTCGTCGGGCACGATCAGGGCGACCAGATAGGGCCGGCGGTCGCCGTAGACCATGGCCTGGCTGATCTCCGGCTCGAGCGTGAGCTTGCCTTCGATGCGCTGGGGCGCGACGTTGTCGCCGCCGGAGTTTACGATGATGTCCTTCTTGCGGTCGGTGATCTGGAGGTAGCCGTCCTCGTCGATGAGCCCGATGTCGCCGGTATGGAGCCAGCCATCCCGGATCGCCTCCGCGGTCGCGGCATCGTCGCCCCAATAGCCCTGCATGACCAGCTCGCCTCTGACCAGGATCTCGCCGTCCCCGGCGATCCTGACCTCGACCCCGGTAAACGGCGGGCCGACGGTGTGGAGCTTGACCCGGCCCGGCGGGTTGCAGCTCACCACCGGCGCCGTCTCGGTCTGGCCGTAGCCCTGCAGGATATTGACGCCGAGCGCGGTGAAGAACAGGCCGATGTCGTAGCTGAGCGGGGCGCCGCCCGAGAGGAAGAATTTGAGCCGGCCGCCGAAGCGCGCCCTTAAGCGCCGCCGCACCAGGCGGTCGAGGACCGCGTCGACCAAGCGTTCATGCAGGCCAAGGCTCTCCGGCTTCTGGTATTTCCGCTTGCCCAGCTCGAGGGTCTTGAGAAACAGCTTTTCCTTCACCCCGGCGGCCCGCTCCACGCCGAGCGTGATGCGCTGGTACAGGGTCTCATAGAGGCGCGGCACCGCCGTCATGATGGTCGGCCGGACCTCGACCATGTTGGCGGCGAGATGCTCCGCCCCCTCGGCGTAGTAAATCTGGGCGCCGATGGTGATCGGGAAAAACTGCCCCGCGGTATGCTCGTAGGAGTGGCTCAAGGGCAGGAACGAGAGGAAAACCTCTTCGTCCTCGACGATGCCATCGGCGAACGCCTCAAGGGCGCCCTTGCAGTTGCTCAAAATAGCCCCGTGGCTCAGCATCACCCCCTTGGGCGTGCCGCCGGTGCCGGAGGTGTGGATGATGCAGGCGCTGTCGGTGCGCTTGAGGCGGGCGACCATGTCGGCGGCGTCGTCGGGCGCATCGCCGCCGCGCGCCAGCACCTCCGCCCAGGGGTGAATCTCGACACCGATATCCTGGCGGAGCCCGAGCGGCTCCATGGCGACCATGAACTCGAGCCGCGGCGCCCGGCGGGCGGCGTCGAGGAACGGCGGGGCCAGACGCGGGCCCGAGACGATGGCCGCCTTGGCGCCGCTGTTGGTGAGGACATGCAGGTGGTCGTCCGGCGCGTTGGTGGTGTAGGCCGGCACGGTGATGGCGCCGGCCGCCATGACGGCGACGTCGGAAATCAGCCATTCGGGGCGATTCTCGGCGATGAGCGCGACCCGGTCCCCGGGGCCGATGCCGAGGGCCCTCAGGCCCCGAGACAGGCGGCTGGCTTCGGCCGCGGCCTGGCGCCAGGACAGCGGCCGGTACCGGCCGTCGCGCTTGGCCCACAGGAACGGGCGGTCGCCGAGCCGGGCCGCCTGATCGAACAGCATCCGAGGGAGATTGGCGCAGGAGTCCGGGTTCATCGCATCGAGCGGGCGGGCTTCACATCACGACATGCGGTCGGGATGGAAGTTAGCGGACCCCTCTGCTACAAAGCAACGTATTCGCGCGGGCATTCCCCCGTGAGGCTTGGCGCGCTTGCGATCAGGGCCTATATGGCTCGGGGCCTTCGAGGAGTAACGGATGATGAGCACCGCGACCGCCGTGCCGGTCGAAAGCGAGGCCCTGGGGGCGCTGCCCGAGTGGGATCTGGGCGATCTCTACCCGGGCCCGGAGGCCCCGGCCCTGGGTCGGGATCTCGAGGCGGCGGAGGCTGCCGCCAAGGCCTTCGGTGAGCGCTATCAGGGCCGGCTCGCCGGGCTTGGGGGCGGCGCGCTGGGCGCGGCGGTGGCCGAGTACGAGCGCATCGACGAGACGCTCTCCCGGATCATGAGCTACGCCCAGCTCCTCTATGCGGGCGATATGGCCACGCCCGAGATCGGCCGCTTCTTCCAGACCATGCAGGAGCGGACCAACGCCATCGCCACCGAAACCCTGTTCTTCACCCTTGAGCTCAACCGCCTCGACGACGCCGCGCTGGCCCGGAAGCTCAAGGCGGCCAGGCTCGCCCGCTACGGCCCCTGGATCCGGGACGTCCGCGCCTTCAGGCCGCATCAACTCTCGGACGAGGTCGAACGGCTTTTGCACGAGAAACACGTCGTCGGCCGCGCCGCGTGGATCCGCCTGTTCGACGAGACCGTGGCGGACCTGCGCTTTCCGGTCGGGGACAAGCGGCTCACCAGCGCCGAGGTGCTGCACCTGTTGTCCGACAAGGACCCGGCGGTCCGGCGCGAGGCGGCTTCCTCCCTGGGCCGGGTGCTGGGCGAGCAGGTGCGCACCTTCGCGCTCATCACCAACACGCTCGCCAAGGACAAGGAGATCGAGGACCGATTGCGCGGCTATAAGCGGCCGGTGTCTCCCCGCAATCTCGCAAACCACGTCGAGGACGAGGTGGTCGATGCGCTGGTGGAAGCCGTGAGGGGTGCCTATCCGGCGCTGTCACACCGCTACTACAAGATCAAGGCGCGCTGGTTCGGGGTCAAGCAGCTCGACTACTGGGACCGCAACGCGCCGCTCGAGGAGGACGACGACCGGACGATCCCATGGGAGGAGGCGCGCGCCCGGGTGCTCGACGCCTATGCCGGCTTCTCGTCCAGGATGGCCGAGGTCGGCCGGCGCTTTTTCGACCATTCGTGGATCGATGCCGGCCCGCGCCCGGGCAAGGCGCCGGGGGCGTTCGCCCACCCCGCCGTGGCGGACGTCCACCCCTATCTGTTGCTCAACTATCAGGGCAAGACCCGGGATGTGATGACGCTCGCCCATGAGCTCGGCCACGGCGTTCATCAGCTGCTCGCCGCGCCCCGGGGGCAGCTCATGGCGGACACGCCCTTGACCCTGGCCGAGACCGCGTCGGTGTTCGGCGAGATGCTGACCTTCCGCGCGCTCCTCGATGCCGAGACCGACCGGGGAAGGCGCCGGGTCATACTCGCCGCCAAGGTCGAGGACATGCTCAACACGGTGGTGCGCCAGACGGCGTTCTACGAGTTCGAGAGCCGGGTGCACGACGAGCGCCGCAGGGCCGAGCTGACGCCCAGGCAAATCGGCGAGCTGTGGCTCGAGACCCAACGCGCGAGCCTGGGGCCGGCCATCCGCTTCGCGGACGACTACCAGTACTACTGGGCCTATATCCCGCACTTCATCCATACCCCGTTCTACGTCTACGCCTACGCCTTCGGCGAGTGCCTGGTGAACGCGCTCTACGCCGCCTACCAGGAGGCGCCGGCGGGGTTCGAGGAGAAGTATCTCGAGCTGTTGAAGGCCGGCGGCACCCTTCGCCATAAGGAGCTCTTGGAGCCGTTCGGCCTCGACGCGGGCGACCCGGCGTTTTGGGCCAAGGGGCTCGGCGTCATCGAGGGCTTCATCGACGAGCTGGAGGACTCGGCGTGACCAAATCCTCGGAAGGCAGCACGCTCTCCGGCCGGGTCCGGCGCTATGCCCGGGTCTCGGCGACGGTCGGCGGGCTGGCCGCGCGCGTCGCGGGCGCGCACTATCTCGGCTTCGACCTCGACCGGGGCAAGCACGCGGCGGAGTTGGGGGCGGCGCTCGGCGGGCTCAAGGGCCCGCTGATGAAGGTCGCCCAGTTGATATCCACCGTTCCCGACGCGCTGCCCGAGGAGTACGTCCAGCAACTGACCCAGCTCCAGGCCAACGCGCCCTCCATGGGCTGGCGCTTCGTCCGGCGCCGCATGGCGGCGGAGCTGGGCCCGGACTGGCAGGGCCGCTTCAAGTCGTTCGAGCGCCAGGCGGCCAGGGCCGCTTCCCTGGGCCAGGTTCACCGGGCCGTCGGCCTCGACGGGAGCGCGCTCGCCTGCAAGCTCCAGTACCCCGACATGCAGTCGGCGGTCGAGGCCGATCTCAACCAGCTGAAGCTGGTGATGGCGATCTACGAGCGCTACGACCGGGCGGTGGCGACCGGCGAGATCCACGCCGAGATCTCCACCCGCCTGGGCGAGGAGCTGGACTACGAGCGCGAGGCCCGTCACATGGCCCTCTACGGCGCCATGCTCCGGCGCGAGCGCGGGGTAAAGGTGCCCGAGCTCGTGCCCGAGCTCTCGACCCGGCGGTTGTTGACCATGACCTGGCTCGACGGCCGGCCGCTCCTGGACATCGCGCAGGAGCCCCTCGAGCGGCGGAACCGGGTGGCCCACAATCTGTTCCGCGCCTGGTACCTGCCGTTTTACACCTACGGCGTCATCCACGGCGATCCCCATCTGGGCAACTACACGGTCAGGCCCGACGGCACCTTGAACCTCATGGACTTCGGCTGCATCCGGGTGTTCCGGGCGTCCTTCGTCCAGGCTGTGATCGACCTTTATCATGCGCTCCAGAGGGGCGACCGGGCGCTCGCCGTCCACGCCTACGAGACCTGGGGCTTCGAGGGCCTGTCGCGCGAGCTCATCGAGGCGCTGAACCTGTGGGCGGAGTTCGTCTACGCGCCGCTCATGGAGGACCGCCCGCGGCGCATCCAGGAGAACGAGAGCGGCCTCTACGGCGCCGAGGTCGCGGCCAGGGTCCACCAGGAGCTGAGACGCTTGGGCGGGGTGACGCCGCCCCGGGAGTTCGTGCTCATGGACCGCGCCGCGATCGGACTGGGCTCGGTGTTCCTGCGCCTCAAGGCGGAGATCAACTGGTACGAGCTGTTCCACGGGCTCATCGACGGCTTCGATCAGGCCGCCCTCCACCGCCGCCAGGCCCGCGCCCTCAAGGCCGCCGGCCTGCCCCCGCCGGGGTGAGAAGGGGCCGCCGGCCTGCGCGCCTCCTCCTCCTTGGCGGCCTTCCCCGCGGGCGCGACCGCTTTGATTGTGCCTGTCCCGCCTCCCACACCCGTGGTCAACCGCCCCCTTGGCAAACCGGGCCGGAGGCGGCATTGTGTGCGCCCGCGAGATTGAGGATGCGCGCGTTGCCCGGGGGGCATTGATTGAGATCAATGCGCGCAAATCCAATTCAGGGGCAAACCGGATCGAAGGCCGGATCGGGTCCCGGATCGGGGTGGGATCGCCATGAAGATCGCCATAGTGAGGGAACGGCGCCGGGGCGAGCTGCGCGTCGCGGCCTCGCCCGACACCGTGAAAAAGCTCACCCGTTTGGGCGCCGAGGTGATCGTCGAGACGGGCGCCGGCGAGGGTGCCGCCTTTCCCGACGAGGCCTTTGTTGAGGCCGGCGCGACCATCGCCGAAGAGGAGAAGGCGGCGCTAGAGGAAGCCGACATCGTGCTCAAGGTGCAGCGGCCGCTGGCCGCGGCCGAGGGCGGCCCGGACGAGCTCGCGCTGATGAAGCCGGGCGCCATCCTGATCGGCTTGCTCGCGCCCTACGCCGACCACGGCGCCGCAGAGGCCTATGCCGAGCGCAGGCTCACGGCCTTTGCGCTCGAGCTCATGCCGCGCATTTCCCGGGCCCAGTCCATGGACGCGCTCTCGTCCCAGTCGAACCTGACCGGCTACCAGGCGGTGATCGACGCGGCGGCGGTCTTCGGCAGCGTCATGCCGATGATGATGACGGCGGCGGGCACGGTCCCGCCGGCCCGGGTGTTGGTGCTCGGCGCCGGGGTCGCCGGGCTTCAGGCGATCGCCACGGCCCGGCGGCTGGGGGCGGTGGTCTCGGCCTTCGACGTCCGCCCGGCCGTCAAGGAGGAGGTGGAGAGCCTGGGCGCGGTGTTCATCGAGGTGGAATCGGCGGAGGCGGCCGAGACCAAGGGCGGCTACGCCCGGGAGATGAGCGCGGACTACCGGCGGCGCCAGACCGAGCGGGTCCACGAGATGCTCAAGACCCAGGACATCGCCATCTGCACGGCGCTCATTCCGGGCCGACCGGCGCCGGTTTTGATCACCGGGGCGATGGTCAGGGACATGAAGCCGGGCTCGGTCATCGTCGACCTCGCCGTCAATGAGGGCGGCAACTGCGAGCTCTCGGAGCCCGGCAAGGTGGTCCGCAAACACGGGGTCACGATCCTGGGCCATGAAAATGTGCCGAGCCGCGTCGCCACCGACGCCAGCGCGCTTTACGCGCGCAACCTGCTCAACTTCCTGACCCCGTTCTTCGACGCGGAAACGGGAGAGTTCAAGATTGATTGGGAGGACGAGATCGTCAAGCAAACCCTGCTCACGCGGGACGGTGCGATCGTTCGCCCGGCACCGGCCGGTAAAGGGGCGCCGACCGGTAAAGGGGCGCCGACCGGTAAAGGAGAGTCGTGATGGACCCGGCCGACCTCGCGGCAGGCGCCTCGGAGTCCGCAACCGGCGCCGCCCGGCTGGCCGCCGAGACGGCCGGCGGCCTCGACCCGTTCATGATCGGGCTCACCGTTTTCGCCCTCGCCGTCATCGTCGGCTACTACGTGGTCTGGCGGGTTACGCCGGCCCTGCACTCGCCGCTGCTGTCGGTGACCAACGCGATCTCCAGCGTCATCATCGTCGGCGCCCTGGTCGCCGCCGGTCCGGTCGAGCTCAACTTCTCGAAGATCATGGGCTTCATCGCCGTGACCCTGGCCTCGGTGAACATCTTCGGTGGCTTCATCGTCACCCAGCGCATGCTGCAGATGTTCAAGAAGAAACCTGCCGGGCGAGAGCCGGCGCCGTGAGCGAGAATCTCGCCGCGCTCGCCTACCTGGCGGCGTCCCTTTGCTTCATCATGGCCTTGAGGGGCCTGTCCTCGCCGGAGACGGCGCGCGCCGGCAACGTCTTCGGCATCGCCGGCATGGTCATCGCCATCACCACCACGCTCCTGTTGCCCGAGGTGGTGAGCTACGTTCAGATTCTGGCCGGCATCGTCGTCGGCGGCGCCATCGGCACCTTCATCGCGGTCAGGATCCAGATGACCGCCCTGCCCCAGCTGATCGCCGTCTTCCACAGTCTGGTGGGCCTCGCCGCCGTGCTGGTCGCCGCGGCCGCGCTCAATGCGCCCGAGGCCTACGGCATCGCCGCCGGCGCGGGGATCAAGGTCTCGAGCCTGATCGAGATGTCCTTGGGAACCGCGATCGGCGCCGTCACCTTCACCGGCTCCGTCGTGGCGTTCGCCAAGCTGCAGGGGCTGGTCTCCGGCAAGCCGCTGACCTTCCCGGGCCAGCACCTGTTGAACGCGCTTCTCGGCGTCGCTCTCGTCGCGGCTGCGGTGTGGTTCGTCCTCACCGGGTCGCACATGGGGTTCTGGGCATTGGCGGCCCTCGCCTTCACCCTCGGCTTGTTGCTGATCATGCCGATCGGCGGCGCCGACATGCCGGTCGTCATCTCCATGCTCAACTCCTATTCGGGCTGGGCGGCCTGCGGCATCGGCTTCACGCTCGAGAACAACCTGCTGATCATCACCGGCGCGCTGGTGGGATCGTCCGGCGCGATCCTGAGCTACATCATGTGCAAGGGGATGAACCGGTCGATCATCAACGTCATCCTGGGCGGCTTCGGCGGGGAGGCGGCCCCGGCTCCGGCCGGGGCGGGCGATGAGGACAAGACGGTCAAGCCGGGCAGCGCCGAGGACGCCGCCTTCATCCTTAAAAACGCGCGTTCGGTCATCGTCGTGCCCGGCTACGGCATGGCGGTGGCCCAGGCCCAGCACGCCCTCAGGGAGCTGGCCGACCTGCTCAAGAAGGCGGGCGTCGGGGTGCGCTACGCCATCCATCCGGTGGCCGGGCGCATGCCGGGACACATGAACGTGCTCCTGGCCGAGGCCAACGTGCCCTATGACGAGGTCTTCGAGCTCGAAGCGATCAACCGGGATTTCGCCTCCACGGACGTGGCCGTGGTCATCGGCGCGAACGACGTGACCAACCCGGCGGCCAAGAATGACCCCAAGAGCCCGATCTACGGCATGCCGGTGTTCGACGTGGAGAACGCCGGCACCGTGCTGTTCGTCAAGCGCTCGCTGGCCTCGGGTTACGCCGGCGTCGACAACGAGCTGTTCTACCGCGCCAACACCATGATGCTGTTCGGCGACGCCAAGAAGATGTGCGAGGGCATCATCAAGGCCCTGGGCTGAAGCGCCGATTCGGGCGGCCCTGCGCCCCACATGCCCTGGTGGCAGGGGATCGACGGCGGCTGCCCCGCCGCCGCGGGAAGGCCGAGGGGGCTCATGGGCGCCATCCGCCGTCTCGTGGGTCGTGGTCCGACCGCTGAGGCTTGCGGCCGGCCGGGCCTATGCATAGGCTGTCGCGGTGTTCGCACAGAGAAGAGGGTGGGCTGATCCATGTCTTTCTTCGCTTCCCGCCTGGACCGTATCAAGCCGTCGCCGACCCTCGCGGTTACGGCCAAGGCCCGCGAGCTCAAGGCCGCCGGGCGCGACGTCATCGACCTCGGCGCCGGCGAGCCGGACTTCGACACGCCCGGGCACATCGTCGAGGCCGCCATCGAGGCGCTCAAGCGGGGCGAGACCCGGTACACGCCGGTCAACGGCACGGAGGCGCTCAGGCGGGCGATCGCGGACAAGTTCAAGCGCGAGAACGGCCTTGCCTACGGCCCCGACCAGATCGCCGTCAGTTGCGGCGCCAAGCAGATCATCTACAACGCCATCGCGGCGACCATCGAGCCCGGCGACGAGGTCATCATCCCGGCGCCCTACTGGGTCTCCTACCCGGACATCGTCCTCTTGGCCGAGGGCCAGCCGGTGTTCGTGCCGTGCCCTGAGAGAGACGGCTTCAAGCTAAGGCCTGAGGATCTGGAGGCGGCGATCACGCCCCGGACCAAATGGCTCATCCTCAACTCGCCCTCGAACCCGACCGGCGCCGCTTACAGCCGGGACGAGATGAGGGCGCTCACGGAGCCGCTGCTCAGCCATGGGCGGGTCTGGGTCATGTCCGACGACATCTACGAGCACGTGACCTACGACGGCTTCGAATTCACCACCCCGGCCCAGGTCGAGCCCGCTCTCTACGGGCGCACGCTGACCGTCAACGGCGTCTCCAAGGCCTACTGCATGACCGGCTGGCGTCTGGGCTATGCCGGCGGGCCGCCGGCGCTGATCGCGGCCATGACCAAGATCCAGTCGCAAAGCACCACCCACACCTCGTCGATCAGCCAAGCCGCGGCCGCCGAGGCGCTGAGCGGGCCCCAGGACTTCATCGCCCGGCACAACGCGGTGTTCAAGGAGCGCCGCGACCTGGTTGTCGACATGCTGAACCAGGTGGACGGGATCACCTGCCACCGGCCGGAGGGGGCGTTCTACGTCTACCCGTCCTGCGCCGGCGCCATCGGCAAGACCGCGCCCGACGGCACGGCGATCAAGACCGACACCGACTTCGCCACCTATCTCTTGGCGGCGGAAGGCGTCGCCGTGGTGCCGGGCGAAGCCTTCGGCCACTCGCCCTATTTCCGCCTCTCCTACGCCACCTCGACCGAGCTGCTCGAGGAGGCCTGCCGGCGCATTCAGCGGGCCTTAGCGGCACTAAAATAGGGACAGGTCGTAACCTCCACCGGGTTCGTGTCCTTCCGCTCCAATGGGGGGAGAGCCACCGGGGGCGGGGTTCGAGCCCCCGAGGCGTCCCGCGACCACGCTCCCCAGGGCCGATCCTGAGATCTTTCGACCTTCCCCGTGCCGGCATGGAGGCCGACGCGACGAGGTCTGTCACTGGAACCACCGACGCGCAGGAAGCAGAGCCGTTTGGCTCTCGGCGGCACGAAGGGTTCCGCTCCGCCAAGGGTGCCATGGGCATAAGCGGAGCGCGCTTGCCCTTGCGGACGGCCCCCCGCCTTGCTATTCCGCCTCGGCCAGCTTCCCGACCGGCGCCCAGCCCGCAACGCCGTGGAAGAAGCCGTTGGAGAAGGCGGCGCCGTTCACCAGCTCGGCCAGGCGCTCCTCCGCTTGCGGCGGATCACGACCGTCGAGCCCATCGCGGAACAGCCGCGCCACCTGGACCATGTCGGTGTTGTGGGGCGACAGGCGGAAACGCCTGATTCCCATCTCTTTGAGCGCTTTGAGCTCCCCCCACAGGTTGCCGTAGGTGGAGGACAGGATCTGGGGACCGTTGATGGCGAGGAAGGGCACCCCGTCCAGGGTCTCGACGTCCATGCCGTCCGGATCCTGGTCGCAGACGAACTGGCAGTTGTCCTTCAGCAGGCCGCACGACCGGGCGTGATAGCAGCGCGCCGAGATCGCCAGAGGCAGTCGGCCGAACACCTGAACCTCCAGTTCCACGTCGCTCGAGGCGGCGAGAACCGCCAGGGACTCGGCCGGCAGCTCCACCGGCAGGCACACGCGCGTCGCCCCGCGCTCGACGAGGTAGGCGAGCGTAGCCTCGTTGTAGACGTTGATGAAAGGGCCGATGGCATGGGGCCGGCCCGCCAGCAGGGCCGCGGCCGAGATGTCGTTGGCCTCCACGTACAGCCCCTCGGTGGCGGCGATGGCGCGGACGTGGGCCGTCTCGCGCTCGTCCATGATTAAGGCCAGGGTCGAAAACACCACCTCCTTCCCGGTCCTCTCCAGGCGCTCCACCACGGCCGCGAGATAGGGCTCGAAAAGCGGTCGGCGTTTGGAGCACACCACCTCGCCGAGGCAGACGCTGTCCACCGGCGCCTCGTCCGCGATGCCGAAGTAGAAGTCCCGCCATGCCTCGGGGGCCCAGTTGAAAAGGACCGGGCCCAGCGTCAGCTTCGCTTCCACCTACTTGTCCTCGTCCATTCCCCGGCGAGCGCGGCGCGTCAGCGCCACGTCTTCTCGTAGGCCCCGGCGGTCTCGCGCTGACCTTCCATGACCGCGTGGAGCGCCGGGGCGGGCACCGGATCGCCTCTCGCCGCCGCATCCACGGCCCGGCGCAAGGCGGCGACCACCTGAGCGACATAGGCGCGGCCGCGCTGGCGGCCCTCGATCTTCAGCGCCGTCACGCCGGCCGCTATCAGTTCCGGCAACACGGAAATGGCGCTCAAGGAGGTGGGTTCCTCAAACAGGTAGGCCGCGCGCCCCCGGGTCACGAAGCGCCCCTTGCACAGGGTCGGGTAGCTCGCCGCCTCGCCGTCGGCGAAGGCGTTGATCGTGAAGTCGCCCAGCCTGCAGACCAACCTGCCACCTTGCTCGATGTACCGTACATGGCTCGCGGGCGAGCACACCCCGTTCATATTAGGCGACTGGCCGGTGACGTACGACGACAGGGCACAGCGCCCCTCGGCCATGCAGCCCACGCTGCCGAAGATGAACACCTCGGTCTCCACCGGAATCTGTTTATTGAGCGCCGCAATCTCGGCGACGGTGAAGATCCGCGGCAGCACAACCCGCTTGATGTTGAACTCCCGATGGTAGAAGCAGATGGCCTCGGCGTTGGAGGCCGAAGCCTGCACCGACAGGTGGCGGCGCAGCTCCGGGTGTTTGCGGGCTACATAGTCGATGAGGCCGATGTCGGCCAGGATAACGGCATCGGCCCCCAAACGGGCGGCGTCATCCACGGCACGGTGCCAGGGGCCAAGGTCGCCGGCGCGGGGAAAAGTGTTGATGGCGACCAGGATCTTGACCCCGCGGTCGTGGGCGTAGGAGAGCCCTTCTTTGAGCTCGTCCCGGGTGAAATTGAGCCCCGGAAAGTTGCGGGCATTGGTCTCGTCGCGGAAACCCAAGTAGACCGAGTCGCCGCCGGCGTCCACGGCGGCCTTGAGCGCGGCCGGCGTTCCTGCCGGGCACACCAGCTCCAGGGCTCTGTTCATGGCCGCTTCGCCCGGGCCCGACGGCTTCGCCGGCGCGGGGGGCTCAAGCGCTCTTCCAGACCGTCCAGCTCGGCGGCCAGCGCGTCGCTGCGCATGATCGCCGGGGCGATCGTCGCCGCGCGCAGGGTTTCCAGGTCCTCGGCCGCGCGGGCGAACACCGCGCCGGCGCCCCGGACCAGAAAGCGGGCCGGCCTCGCCAACGGACCGAGGAAGGAGAGCAGGTCGGCCACGATGTCGATCTCCGCGCCGTCCACGGCGTTGCGGAGCGCCACCACGGCCTCGGTCTCGCCCTCGATCACCAGATCGCGGGAAAAGAACAGGGCGTCCCCGTCTATACGCCCTTCCAGGAGATCAATGAGGCTCAGGAGGGGAGCGCGGATCGTGGCCGTCGCCTCGACCGCTCCCGCGCCGCCGAGGGCGACGAGGCTGGGCGCCTCCGCGTCGGGGTGCAACAGGAAGACGAAGGGCAGGTCCACCGGATCGATGAGGAACAAGGTATCGCCCAGCTCCGCCAGCCGCTCGAACATGGCGGGGTGGCGGCGGTGTATGATCGTCATCGCGACGGTCAGCGCCGGCTGCAACAAGACCGGCGGCATCGGCCGTAGCGCCAAGCCGACCAGCAACACCGGGGACAAAGGCGGCGTCTGGCGTCGTGGCTCGCTCATCGCGAAGTATGGGCGCGGTATGGGCCTTTTGGCGGCGTCGTCCTGGCGTGCCAGACGCTCCGTCCGCCGTCTTTCAGGGGCATTGGCCAAGATCAAATAACCTCCGACCACCGGCCGGTGCCGCTGGGGCTGCGCCCCCGACGCGGGTGCCGTGGCCCGCATCTCGCGGCGCCGGGCGGGGAAGCGGCGAGGCGTGAAGCACGGCCAGCTCAGCCGACGGCTTGATCAGGGTAAGCTAGCTCATGCCGGGCTCTCCATTCGTCCTTGACGTAGTTGACGATTATCAATTTCCGCACGCCGTCGATGGGGCGCTTGTGGAATCCGTGCCAAGTGTTCGTTCCCGGAATAAAGATGAGCCCGCAGTTGAACTCGTAGGGCACGGTGGCGACGAGGTTCAACTTTTCGTCCAGTATATCGGTGCCCCATTTTTCCGACCCCGGGTCCGTCGACAGGTATACCAGCATGGTAAACAGCTTCGCGCTTATGTCGGTATGGGGCTCCAGCCAGAAACCATCCGTGTCCTGGCAGTACTCGATGCGGAGAAAACTCCCCTTCAGCGCCACCCCGCAGGTGCTTTCTAATTTCCTGATCGTTGTTCCGTTTTGCAGCGCCTTCGCTACCTCGCGGCAGACATCGAAACGGCGGCGGTTCTCCACCGAGAAAAAAGTCCTCGTGTCGTTGTTTGTCTCCCGTTTTCCCTTGGTGTCCTTGATGCGAGGCGGATCAAGAGGAAGTGCCTTTACTGCATTGCAGACATCCTCCGGGAACACGTCTCCGAGAAACCAATGCCGGTACGGCTTGGTCCCGGCCCGGCCGTGATCTAAACAAGCAAAGAACTTGTCCATTATCGCGGCGGTATCGATCACTGGTGTGCCCTCTCTTCAAAGTTCGATATTCGCGCATTTCGACCGCCCCTTCCTGCTCCGAAGCCTCACGGCTTTCGACGCCTTATCGGAACAGGCTGGCCTCGCTCGGTTCATCGGCGTCCTTTTTCGCGATCGCGTTTGGGCCCTGGCAGCGCGCGCGAAATCCTAGACGCGGTAGACGTACTCCTTGCCCGGTTCGCGTTCGATGTCTGGTGGAAAGCTCTTGCGCTTGTCGGCGTGGTACCGGGCCGAGTGGTCGCCCTCCGACAGACGGTTGTAAGTGACGAAATAGAGGCGCCGGATCTTGTCGCTCATGTTGGGCTCCGAAGCGTGCGGCGCGTAGGAATCGAAGAACGCCACGTCGCCCGGCTTGGTCGGGCAGGAAACGAACTCCATTCCTTCCATGTCCTCCTCGGTCAGCGGCTCCCACTCGCGGAACAGCCCCCGCTTGTGGTGCCCGGCCACCATCTTGAGGCACCCGTTTTCGACGGTCGCCTCGTCGATGCAGACCAAGACGCTGATGTAGTAACTGCCGTAATTCCACCAGCCGGCCTGGGAATCCTGATGCGGCTTGAAGCCGTCACCCCCGGGCATCTTGAAATTGATCTTCTCCTTGAACAGCACGGTCTCCTCGCCCAGAAGCTGACCCACCGGGGCTTTCAGCACCGTGCTCAGCTCGGCGAAACCCGAATGGAACGGCGAGATATTTTCAATGCGGTTAATCAGCTCCTTGCTGGGATCGAGCAGGCTTTGCTCGTGATAGACCCAATGCCTGCCGGGTTCCTCCGGGAGCGCGGCCAGTTCCCGTGTCCAGGCTTCGATCTTCTGCATTTCCGCCGCGTCAAACACAGCCCGAACGACGACGTATCCATCCCTGTGAAAATTGCTGATCTGCTGATCCGTAAGCACCAGCGTTGTTAGCATCGGAGGCCTCCCTTCGTGGCACTCGACGGTTGGAAGAAACGGCTCTCGCGGGGGCGGTCGGCCATGATCGTGACCCCGCGCGAGTCAGACTGGCCCGAGCGATGCTAACAGGCATTTCCCGTATGTCGTTTGATCTAGATCAATTTCCCGCTACCACGCCGGGGGATCGGCAACCGCGTGACGTGCTTTGTGTTACGCACCACCTCCGCCCATCGCCCCGCAGACGTGGTGGCGACTGGCTTCGAACGTTTTCCGCAGGGTCCCGGTGGTCTATCCGGCTCGCGGCCGGCTATTGCCGGTGACCGGTCGCCGGCCCAATACCAGCACCGACCGGGAAGGGACGCTTCAGGGATTTCCTCGCTTCCTCCCTTTATGGGGGTTCTTTGATGATTGGGGCTCTTTGATGCCAAGATTATCGGCGTGCAACACGGCTATGAAGTATAATATTCATTCAATTAATTATGCACTTAGTAAGAGTTATACACTTAGTAATAATGTATCTAGAATTTAGATGCTAATGATTATAATTATCACTTCCAATCAAAGAATCACTCCGTAACTTTTTCGTGAAACCGACTCGTATCTGTTGCTGGCAACCTTGAGCCAACGTACTTTAGCTTTGTGTGGTTCTTTGGCATCTCTTTCCTCCGAGCCACGTCTATTTACTTATTTACTGCGGAGGTAAACATGAGGGGTCGCGCAGGCAAATGGGCGGCATTGACCGTAACCGGGCTGGCTGCCGTTGCCTTGGCCGTCCTCCTTGCCATCGGGTTTTCCCGGTTCTCCTCAGGGGGGGTGAGCGGGGCTTCCATGCCGAGCGACTACTGGCGTCTGCCGCTTGCGCCCCAGGGCGAGGCACCGGACCATTGGAGCGCGCCCGAGCGGTCTCTGGCGCCGGAGTCCTGCGCCGAGTGTCACGCAGACCAGTACGAGCAGTGGCGGACCTCGCTCCATGCCGGCGCCTTTTCACCAGGGTTGGTGGGACAGTTGCTCACCTACGACGCCGGCCAGATTTCAGGCTGTATGCAATGCCACGCGCCCCTCGCCGAACAACCGCGGGATTTTAAGGCCGCGCGCGAGAAGGGAGTCGCTCACCTCGCCACGGGTCAAGGGCTGGCCGCCGCAGGTGTGGCCTGCGGGGCCTGCCACTTGCGCGGCCACCGCCGCTTTGGCCCGCCCCAGCGAGACACCGGCGCGACCGGCCAGAGTGATACCGACGCCCCGCATGGGGGAGTGTACCGGGCGGCGTGGTTCGAGGAATCCGAATTCTGCGCCGCCTGTCACCAATTTCCGCAGGACTACGCGGTCAACGGCAAGCCACTGGAGAACACTGTCGTCGAGTGGCAAGAGAGTCCTTTCGCCGCCGAGGGGGTCACCTGCCAGACCTGTCACATGCCTGATCGCAGGCATCTGTGGCGCGGCATCCACGATCCCGATATGGTCGCCAAGGGGCTCACGGCCCGGTTTTCCGCCACCGCCGAAGGCGCCCGCTTCACCCTGACCAACAGCGGTGTTGGGCACGCCTTTCCCACCTACGTCACGCCCCGGGTGGAGATGCGCGCGGTGGCGTTGGATGACGCGGGACGGCCGGTGCCGGCCACTGCCGCCCGCCACGTTATCCAGCGCATCGTCTCCTCCACGGCCCGAGGATGGATCGAGCTCGCCGACAGCCGCCTTCTGCCTGGTGAGGAGGCGAGCCTCTTCCTGCCTTGGCAAGGCTACGCCAAGGCGCGGCTGTGGTTGGAAGTCAAGCCCGACGACTACTATGACAATCAGGTCTACGATGTTTTGTTGGCCGGGTTGGCGCCGGATTCCCCCTCGGCTATCCTGATTGCCCGCGCCGATCGCATCGCGCGGGCCAGCAGCTACCGTCTGTTCGTCACCGAGATCGAGAGACCCTAGACCGCCGCGCACGGCCGAAGTGGTGAACGCGCCGGAGCAATCTCAGCCGCCACAACGCTGGCAGAGCGCAGGGCTGCGCTCCTCGGCCGCTCCGCCAGGCGCGGAAGGGCAGCGGGAAACCCGACTTGGCCGGGCACGGTCCGGGCGTGATACGGACCGCTGAGCCGGCCAAGGGCCATTCTTTATGGCCTCAGATGTAGCAGTCCCCGTCGATCGGCCCGGACAAGGATGACCAGCGCGTAGCCGCACTGAAACAGGAGAAATGGCGCGAAGGCGAGCGCCCGGCGGTCGGGTGGAAGGTGGATGAGCCACAGCGCGCCAAGCCCCTGGAGGATCGCGATCAGGTAGTGATAGAGGCTGACCTGCACGTGGCTCAATCCCAGTCGGTTGGCGAGCTGATAGAGGTGGGAGCGGTGGGCCGCCGCGATCTTTTCGCGATGGATCAGACGACGGAGAAAGGTGAGGGTGGTGTCATAGATAAAGTGAAAAAACAGCAATGGCATCACCAGGAAGGACGTATGAGCGCTCTCGTATTGTGACGCGATAACCGCGAGGACTGCGAAAACAAACCCCAGAAACTGGCTTCCAACATCGCTCATAAAGACTCTTGCCTGGGGAAAATTAAAAATCAGGAAACCTAGAGTGCTGAACAATATTATGAAGCACAGTGCGGCGACGAATGCGTTTCCATCCAGGAATGTAACAATGCCAAAAAACAACGCGACGATGACCGCCGTGCCACCCGCGAGCCCGTTCAGCCCGTCCATGAAATTGAAGGCGTTGGTCAGCCCGATGATCCAGAGCGCGGTCAAGGGGTAGCCGAACCACCCCAGGGCCAGAGTGCCGAAATACGGGAACGAGAGAGTCTCGAGGACAAGGCCTGAGGCAAGAATCACGGCCGTGGCCAGAATCTGAGAGGCCAGTTTGACGGCAAAGCTGAATTTGCGGATGTCGTCGACCAGGGACACCGCGGCGATCGCCAGGGCCGCCAAGGCGAACCCAGCCATGTAGGGTTCCGGGATGCGGGCCGCGCCGCCAAACCCGTACAGGGCGGCGTAGCCCAAGAAGAAGCTCACAACAATCGCCACCCCGCCACCCTTGGCCACCGGCTGGTCGTGCGACGACCGGTGGGTTGGCAGATCCATGATCTTCCAGTGCGTCATGATCCAAGTCGCAAAGGCGGAGATCGCAAACAAAGCTAAGGAAAACGGTATGTATATAAATAGGTTATAAGTATTCATATTAAGTTCTCGTACGCGAACTTGGATGGTCTGGCCGCGCTCGATATTAGCCCTTTGATGGTGCCGATCCAACACCCGCTCGGCTTCGAGGCTGCGGGGCGCGGCCGCGTCGTCCCTCTCTCCGGCGGATCGGGCGCGGGGGCAGGGGCCGCCGTCACCCGCCGTCACCCGCCGCGCGCAAGTTCATGCCGTCACCCGCCGCGCGCGAGTTCATGCCGTCACCCGCCGCGCGCAAGCTCATAGAGAGCCACGGCCGCGGTGTTGGCGACGTTGAGACTGGCGAAGGCGTCGGCGGTGGGCACCCGCACCAGGAGATCACAGGATTCGCGCGTGAGCCGCCTCAAGCCTTTGCCCTCCGCGCCCAGGACCAGCGCGATCTTGCCCGAGAGCCGCGCCCCGGCCAGGGTTTCCGCGGCTTGGGCGTCGAGGCCCACGCACCAGAACCCGGCCCCCTTAAGCGTGTGGAGCGCCCGGGCCAGGTTCGTGGCGCGTACCAGCGGCACGGTTTCAAGCGCGCCCGAGGCGGCCTTGGCCAGCGCCCCCGTGGGCTTGGGCGAACGACGGTCGGGAACGATCACCGCGCAGGCGCCGAAGGCCGCGGCCGAGCGCAGCACCGCCCCGACATTCCGCGGGTCGGTTACCTGGTCGAGGACGATCATCACCGCCCCGGCCAGATCGGCTGCGGCGCGGCAGACGGCCTCGAGCCCCGTGCCGGGCAGGGGCTCGACCTCGAGGGCGATGCCCTGATGCACTGCGCCCGGCGGGAGGACCCGATCGATGCGGTCGCGCGGGACCACTTCGGTCGCGGGCAAAACGCTGTCGCCTCGGGCCGTTCCGGCAAGCGAGCGTCGAATTTCGCGCCCGGCCTCGGCCGTGACCAGCAAGCGATGCCAGCGCCGCTCGGGATTGGCGAGCGCGGCGGTCACGGCATGAACGCCATAGAGCCAGAGCCGGCCGAACCCCGGGCCGCGGCCGTGGCGATCCGCCCGGTCGGTGAGCGAGGGCTTGCGCTTTCCCATGATCGAGCTTATTATTTTGCGCGGATGAGAGCTGAAAGTCACTATCCCGGTGTCGTTGAGCGACGGGGCGGACACTAGGGGGGTGGTTTTTTTGCCTTCCAGATTGACAACCAACGGTAAAACTTCATAGTGCCGACGCCTGCTGCTGCGGCTTGCCTGAAATCGCGGAGGGGTGCCCGAGCGGCCAAAGGGAGCAGACTGTAAATCTGCCGGCGTACGCCTACGTAGGTTCGAATCCTACCCCCTCCACCACGGCTCGAGGGGGCAGCGTAGAAGGGTCTGAGAGGTGCGGGTGTAGCTCAATGGTAGAGCTCCAGCCTTCCAAGCTGGCGATGTGGGTTCGATCCCCATCACCCGCTCCGGCGTTGATGCGAGCGAACAACAAGATACCGTCATTGGCCACAGAGCTGTCATTGGCTCCAGACGGGGAAAGCTAAAGCGATGGCGAAGAAAGCGAAATTTGAGCGGACGAAGCCGCACTGCAATGTTGGGACGATAGGCCATGTAGATCATGGCAAGACGACGTTGACGTCGGCGATTACGAAGCTGTTGGCGGCGACGGGTGGGGCTGAGTTCATCCCGTTTGGGGAGATTGACAAGGCGCCGGAGGAGAAGGCTCGGGGGATCACGATTGCCACGGCGCATGTGGAATACGAGACCGAGCGGCGGCATTACGCCCATGTGGACTGTCCGGGTCACGCCGATTATGTGAAGAACATGATCACGGGGGCGGCGCAGATGGACGGGGCGGTTTTGGTGGTTTCGGCGGCGGACGGTCCGATGCCGCAGACCCGGGAGCACATTCTGTTGGCGCGCCAGGTGGGGGTTCCGGCGATTGTTGTTTATCTGAACAAGGTGGACACGGTTGACGACCCGGAGCTGTTGGAATTGGTTGAGCTTGAGATCCGGGAGCTGCTCACCTCCTATGATTTTCCGGGGGACGATATACCGGTTGTGAAGGGCTCGGCGCTGGCGGCGTTGGAAGGTGGGGACAAGACTCTGGGCGAGGACTCGGTGGTGGCGTTGTTGGCGGCGATTGACGACTACATTCCCCAGCCGGACCGTGCGAAGGACCGGCCGTTTTTGATGCCGATTGAGGATGTGTTCTCGATCTCGGGCCGGGGCACGGTTGTGACCGGCCGGATCGAGCGCGGGGTTGTGAAGGTTGGCGACGAGGTTGAGATTATCGGCATCCGGGAGACCCAGAAGACGATCTGTACCGGGGTGGAGATGTTCCGCAAGCTTCTCGACCGGGGGGAGGCGGGGGACAATGTTGGCTGTCTTCTCCGGGGCGTGGGCCGGGACGAGGTGGAGCGGGGCCAGGTGTTGGCGGCGCCGGGGTCGATCACGCCGCACACCAAGTTCACGTGCGAGGCCTATATTCTGACCAAGGAGGAGGGCGGGCGGCACACGCCGTTTTTCACCAACTACCGGCCCCAGTTCTACTTCCGCACCACGGACGTGACCGGGCGGGTTGCCCTGCCGGAGGGGACGGAGATGGTGATGCCGGGGGACAACGTGTCGATGGAGGTTGAGCTGATCGCCCCGATTGCGATGGACGAAGGGCTCCGCTTCGCGATCCGCGAGGGCGGGCGCACGGTCGGGGCCGGCGTCGTCGCCTCCATCATCGAGTAGAACCTCGAATAGCGGGAAAAGGTTAAAAGGTTAAAGGGCGAGATTTCCCCCGAGGTGCGTGGCGGCTGAACAAATGGAATCGGGTCGGATGCCCGGGCATGAAGCGTCGGGGTCAAGCGCTCTGGCACGACCGCCGGAGCCGGTTTGGGTTGACGCGCTAGGAGTGTAGCTCAACGGGTAGAGCACCGGTCTCCAAAACCGGGGGTTGTAGGTTCGAGTCCTGCCACTCCTGCCAGCTTGAGACCCGGTCGGGGACAGCAAAGATTGAAGGTGATCGGAACGGACGCTATGGCGAAGACCAGTCCTGGTGAGTTCATCCAGCAGGTGCGACAGGAGGTTGCCAAGGTGACTTGGCCGAGTCGCAAGGAGACTATGATCACGACGGGAATGGTGTTCCTGATGGTCGTGCTCATCGCCCTGTTCTTCTTCTTCGTCGACCAAATCCTGTCTTTCGGCGTGCGCGTCATTCTGGGATTTGGAGGCTGAGATCCATGGGCTTCCGGTGGTACGTGATTCACGTTTATTCGGGATTTGAGAAGAGGGTGGCCCAGTCGATTGGCGAGCAGGCGAGCCAGAAGGGCATGGGCCATATGTTCGAGGAGATCCTGGTGCCGGTCGAGGAAGTCGTTCAAATGCGCCGCGGCACCAAGGTGAGCGCCGAGCGCAAGTTTTTCCCCGGCTATGTCTTGATTAAAATGGAGCTGGCCGACGACACCTGGCATCTGGTCAAGAACACGCCGAAGGTGACGGGTTTCCTCGGCGGCCGCGGCCGGCCGTCGCCGATCAGTGCGGCTGAAGCCGACCGCATCATGCATCAGATTCAGGAGGGGATCGAACGGCCGAAGCCCTCGGTCACCTTCGAGATAGGCGAGCAGGTCAGGGTCTGCGACGGGCCCTTCAACTCGTTCAACGGCTTGGTCGAGGATGTCGACGAGGAAAAGGCGCGGCTCAAGGTCGCGGTATCCATCTTTGGCCGCTCGACGCCGGTGGATCTGGAGTACTCCCAGGTTGAGAAGCTCTAGGCGTCGGCGCCCTTGCGCCCGCCGCGCGGGCCGGCCGGCGACGCGCCAGGCCCGGCTTCCCCGGATTAAATGACGAAGGCAAATGGCGAAGAAGATCGAGGGCTACATCAAGTTGGAGATCCCGGCGGGTCAGGCGAACCCGGCGCCGCCGATCGGTCCCGCTCTGGGCCAACGCGGGATCAACATCATGGAATTCTGCAAGGCATTCAACGCCGCCAGCCAGAACATGGAACCGGGCGTGCCGATCCCGACCCTGGTCACGGTCTATGTCGACCGCAGCTTCAGCTTCGTCACCAAGTCGCCGCTGGCGAGCTATTTTCTCAAGCGCGCCGCTGGCGTCGAAAAGGGCGCCCAGACGCCCGGCAAGGACCCCGTGGGCCAGGTCACTATGGCGCAGATTCGCGAGATTGCCGGGCACAAGATGAAGGACCTCAACGCCAATGACATCGACGCCGCGTGCCGCATTCTGGTGGGATCGGCCCGCTCGATCGGTCTCGAGGTGGTGGGGTAGGGCGATGGCGGGCAGAGGAAAGCGCCTGACCGACGCCTATGACGGTCTCGATCGCAGCGCTTCGTACGATGTCTCCGAGGCCGTCAAGCTACTCAAGGCCCGGGCGACCGCGAAGTTCGACGAGACCGTCGAAATCTCCATAAACCTGGGCCTCGACACGCGCCACTCCGACCAGCAGCTGCGCGGCATGGTGATGCTGCCGAATGGCACCGGCAAGACCGTGCGCGTCGCTGTGTTCGCCAAGGGCGACAAGGCGAAGGAGGCGCGGGATGCGGGCGCCGATGTGGTTGGCGCCGAGGACCTGGCCGAGAAGGTGCAAAAAAACGAGATCGATTTCGACCGCTGCATCGCCACGCCCGACATGATGGCGATCGTCGGCCGCCTCGGGAGGATTCTGGGGCCCCGCGGCCTGATGCCGAATCCCAAGCTCGGCACGGTGACCGCGGACGTGGCCGAAGCGGTGGCGTTGGCCAAGCGCGGCCAGGTCCAGTTCCGCGCCGAGAAGGCGGGCCTCGTTCATGCCGGAATCGGCAAGGCGAGCTTCAGCCACGAGGCCCTGGTCGAGAACGTGAGGGCGTTCGTCGCCGAGATCCTCCGGGCCAAGCCGAGCGGCGTCAAGGGAACCTACGTCAAGAAGATCTCTTTAAGCTCGACCATAGGCCCGGGGTTGAAACTGGATGTTGCCGGCCTGACGGGTGCGCAGTCCCAGGCTGGCTGATAGGAAATCCGCCGTCGGGAACGCCGATCCGGTGGCGGCTTGTGGGGGTGGGGCCGAAGGCCCAAGCCCTCACCTGTCCAGGACTGCAGGTGCCCCCGCCGCAATGCCGCGGGGGCTTAAAGGGTGTTCCGCCTGCATGAGACGGGAGTTTGAACTGCTTCCGCGGCTTGGTGTTGAAGGCGCGGGAGCCGGCTTGAGCTTCTGGAATAAGCGAGGTGGGCCCTTGAGGCGTGAGCGAATGGAAGACCGTCGCTTGAGGGTCCTTGTGCGCCGGGGCCGGAGGGTCCTTGAACAATCCGGCCCCGCGGATCGGAGATCATAAGTGGATCGATCGCAAAAGGAAAAGCTAGTCGTCGCTATGCGTCGGATCTTTGAGGACACCGTCCTGGTGGTTGTCACCCACCAGGTGGGGCTCACGGTTGCTGAGATCACCGATCTCAGGCGACGGATGGACACGGCGGGAGCTGGCTTCAGGGTCACCAAGAATCGGCTCGCGCGTCTCGCCTTGAAGGATACCCGGTTCCAGGCGCTTTCCCCCTTGTTCTCGGGGCCGACGGCTATTGCCTATTCCGAGGATCCAGTGGCGGCGGCGAAAGTGGCCGTCGAGTTCGCCCGCGACAACGATAAGCTGACCATCATCGGCGGCGGCCTCGGCGAACGGGTGCTCGACGTCGTGGGCGTCAGGGCCCTCGCCGAGCTGCTGTCGCTCGACGAGTTAAGGGCAAAGCTGATCGGGCTCATTCAGTCACCGGCGACGGGCCTCGCCGGTGTCCTTCAAGCCCCGGCAGGCGAACTCACCCGGGTGACCAGCGCCTACGCGTCCAAAGATAAGGCGGCGTAGGGCCGTTTGCGATCCCAAAAGCTCAGGCCGAGGAGTAGAAAATATGGCGAATTTGGAAAAAATTGTTGACCAGCTTTCGGACCTGACCGTCCTCGAGGCGGCCGAGCTCAGCAAGATGCTTGAGGAGAAGTGGGGTGTTTCCGCCGCCGCACCGGCCGCGGTGGCCGCCGCGGCCCCTGGCGCGGCCGGGGCGGAAGCCGCCGCCGAAGCCGCCGAGGAGAAAACCGAATTCACGGTCGTCCTCACGGCTTTCGGTGACAAGAAGATCAACGTGATCAAGGAGGTTCGCGCCATCACCGCCCTCGGCCTCAAGGAGGCCAAGGATCTGGTCGAAGCGGCACCCAAGCCGGTGAAGGAAGGGGTCAGCAAGGAGGAATCCGACAAGATCAAGCAGCAGCTTGAAGAAGCCGGTGCGACGGTCGAGATCACCTGAGGTCGCAATGGGTCCCGACGGACGGCCGGGAAAGCGTGCCCGATGAAGCGTGGCGCTCCCCGGCCTTCCTGCCTTCGCAGACCATGCCGGGCCGCGGAATTGCCGCGGCGTCCGGGCGTGACCTCACGGCGGGCTGGCGCGGCCAGCCGCCTTCGCCGGGCCCCAGGGCGGGTGTCGGCTGAAGGGCGCATATCATGACGAGTCCAAGAGGAGTGGTAATGGCGAAATCCTTTACGGGCCGCAAGCGGATCCGCAAGCAATTCGGGCGCATTTCCGAGATTGCGCCGATGCCCAACCTCATCGAGGTGCAGAAGAGTTCCTACGATCATTTCCTGCAAAGGCATGTCCCGTCCGGGACGCGGGCCAGCGTTGGTCTGCAGGAGGTTTTCAAGTCGGTGTTTCCGATCAAGGACTTCTCGGACCGGGCCCAGCTCGAATTCGTCAAATACGAGTTCGAGGACCCGAAATACGATGTCGAGGAATGTCAACAGCGCGGCATGACCTATGCGGCGCCGCTCAGGGTCACGCTTCGGCTGATGGTTTGGGACGTCGACGAGGAGACCGGCGCGCGCTCGATTCGCGACATCAAGGAGCAGGACGTCTATATGGGCGACATGCCGCTGATGACCGGTAACGGCACCTTCGTCATCAACGGCACCGAGCGGGTCATTGTCTCCCAGATGCACCGCTCGCCGGGGGTCTTTTTCGACCACGACAAGGGCAAGACCCATTCCTCGGGCAAGTACCTGTTCGCCGCTCGAGTCATCCCCTATCGCGGTTCCTGGCTCGATTTCGAGTTCGACGCCAAGGACCTGGTCTACGTCCGCATCGATCGCCGCCGCAAGCTGCCCGTGACGACGTTGCTGATGGCGCTGGAAAGTGACGAGACGGAGGCGCGGCGGGCCGCTCTTGAGGCCGAGGGCAAGGTGTTGGACGGAGCGGGTGAGGGTCTCTCCTCGGGAGACATCCTCAACTACTTTTACGACACCATCATCTACACCCGCACCAAGAATGGCTGGAAGACGCGGTTCGATCCCGAGCGCCTGTACGGCATGAACATTAAGCTGACCTCTGATCTGGTCGACGCCAGGACCGGCAAGACGTTGGCCGAAGTCGGCACCAGGATGACCCCGCGCCTGGCCAAGAAACTCCGCAAGGCGGGGCTCAAGGACCGGTGGATGCCGGACGAGGAGCTGATCGGCCGCTACGTTGCGTCCGACGTGATCAACGGGAAGACCGGCGAGATTTACCTCGAAGCTGGCGACGAGCTGATCGAGGACAGCTTGGCCGCGCTCGAGCAAGCCGGGATCGGCAAGCTGCCTCTCCTCGCCATCGACCACATCAACGTCGGACCCTATATCCGCAACACCCTCGCGGCCGACAAGAACAGTTCCCGCAGTGAGGCGCTGATGGAGATTTACCGCGTCATGCGCCCGGGCGAGCCGCCGACCGAGGAAACCGCCGCGGCCCTGTTCAGGAGTCTGTTCTTCAACTCCGAGCGCTACGATCTGTCAGCCGTCGGCCGGGTCAAGATGAATGCCCGGCTCGACCTCGAATGCGACGATTCGATCCGGGTCCTGCGCAAAAAGGACATCCTGGAGATCGTCAAGGTCCTGATGGAGCTCAAGGACGGCCGGAGCGAGGTCGATGATATCGATCATCTCGGCAATCGCCGGGTGCGGTCGGTCGGCGAGCTTATGGAAAACCAATACCGGATCGGGCTGGTGCGCATGGAGCGGGCGATCCGCGAACGCATGAGCACGGTCGAGATCGACTCGGTCATGCCGCACGATCTGATCAACGCCAAGCCGGCGGCGGCGGCGGTGCGCGAGTTCTTCGGCTCGTCCCAGTTGAGCCAGTTCATGGACCAGACCAACCCGCTGTCCGAAATCACCCACAAGCGGCGCCTGTCGGCCCTCGGGCCGGGCGGACTGACTCGCGAGCGGGCCGGATTCGAAGTGCGCGACGTCCACCCGACCCATTACGGTAGGATTTGCCCGATCGAGACGCCGGAAGGCCCGAACATCGGCCTCATCAATTCGCTGGCGACCTATGCCCGCATCAACCGGTACGGCTTCATCGAAAGCCCATACCGCAAGGTCGTGAACGGCAAGGTCACGGACGAAGTGGTCTATCTGTCGGCCATAGAGGAGGGCAAGTACATCATCGCCCAGGCCAATGCCGAGCTCGACGCGCGTGGCAAGTTCGCCACCGACCTGGTGAGCTGTCGGGCTGACAGCGGCGCCGGCATGTTCCGGCCCGGGGACATTGATTTCATCGACGTGTCGCCCAAGCAGTTGGTTTCCGTCGCCGCGGCTCTCATTCCATTCCTTGAGAACGACGACGCCAACCGGGCGCTGATGGGCTCGAACATGCAGCGCCAGGCGGTGCCTTTGATCCGCACCGAGGCACCCATCGTCGGGACGGGCATGGAGGAAATCGTGGCGCGGGATTCCGGCGTCACCGTGATTACCCGGCGCGGCGGCGTGGTCGACCAGGTCGACGCCACCCGCATCGTTATTCGCGCCACCGAAGAGACCTCGCACGATACGCCGGGCGTGGACATTTACAACCTCTTGAAGTTCCAACGCTCCAACCAGAACACCTGCATCAATCAGCAGCCGCTGGTGAAGGTGGGCGATGAGATTAAGGCCGGCGACATCATCGCTGACGGCTCCTCGACCCGTCTTGGCGAGCTGGCGCTGGGCCGCAACGTGCTGGTCGCGTTCATGCCGTGGCACGGCTACAACTTCGAGGACTCGATCCTGATCTCCGAGCGCATCGTGCGCGAAGACGTGTTCACCTCGATCCACATCGACGAGTTCGAGATGATGGCGCGCGACACCAAGCTGGGCCAGGAGGAGATCACCCGCGACATTCCCAATGTTGGCGAGGAAGCGCTCAAAAACCTGGACGAGGCAGGCATCGTCTATATCGGTGCCGAGGTCAGGCCGGGCGACATTCTGGTCGGCAAGGTGACGCCGAAAGGCGAGTCGCCGATGACGCCGGAAGAGAAGTTGCTCCGTGCCATTTTCGGCGAGAAGGCCTCGGACGTGCGCGACACTTCCCTGAAACTCCCGCCCGGCGTGTCCGGCACCGTCGTCGAGGTCCGGGTGTTCTCGCGTCGTGGCGTGGAGAAGGATGAGCGGGCTCTGGCCATCGAGCGGACGGAGATCGAGCGCCTGGCTAAGGACCGGGACGACGAGAAGGCGATCCTGGAACGCAGCTTCCACACTCGCCTCAAAGAGCTGCTGATCAACAGGATGGCGGTGAGCGGTCCCAAGGACCTCAAGCCCAACACCAAGATCACCGAAGCGGTGCTCTCGGGGCTCACGCCCGGCCAGTGGCGTCAGATCGTCGTAAAGAACGACAAGATCATGGCCGACATCGAGGCTTTGAAGAAGCAGTTCAACGAGAGCGTCGCGGGCCTTGAGGAGCGCTTCCAAAACAAGGTGGAAAAGCTCCAGCGCGGTGATGAGCTGCCGCCGGGCTTCATGAAAATGGTCAAGGTCTTCATCGCGGTGAAGCGCAAACTGCAGCCGGGCGACAAGTTAGCCGGACGCCATGGCAACAAGGGCGTGGTTTCCAAGATCACGCCGATCGAGGACATGCCCCATCTCGAGGACGGCACTCCGGTTGACATCGTGCTCAATCCGTTGGGCGTGCCCTCGCGCATGAATGTCGGGCAGATCCTCGAGAGCCATCTGGGCTGGGCTTTGGCGGCCCTCGGCCAGCAGGTCGGTAAGCTGGTGGACAAGGTCGAGCGCGGCAAGAAGATGAGCGAGCTGAGACGGCTCCTGCAGAACGTATACGGCAAGGAGACCTTCAAGGCGGAAATCGCCGATCTTGCCGACGACGAGCTGGTCGAGCTTGCCGACAACGTTCGCAACGGCATCCCGGTTGCCTCGCCGGTCTTCGACGGGGCGCGCGAGGAGGACATCGTCGACATGCTCGAACTCGCCGGTCTCGACACCTCGGGCCAGGTGACGCTCGTCGACGGCCGCACCGGCAAACCTTTCGACCGCAAGGTGACGGCTGGCTATATCTATATACTGAAGCTGCACCACCTGGTTGACGACAAGATCCACGCGCGCTCGATCGGCCCCTACAGCTTGGTCACGCAGCAGCCGTTGGGTGGCAAGGCCCAGTTCGGTGGCCAGCGGTTCGGCGAGATGGAGGTGTGGGCGCTCGAGGCCTATGGCGCGGCTTACACGCTTCAGGAGATGCTGACGGTCAAGTCCGACGACGTCTCCGGCCGCACCAAGGTCTACGAAGCGATCGTGCGCGGCGACGACAATCTCGAGGCGGGCATCCCCGAGTCGTTCAATGTGCTGGTGAAGGAGTTGAAGTCCCTCGGCCTCAACGTCGAACTCAACCAGAAGAGTTAAGTTATCGATCACCTTGCGGGCGGCCCCCCGGCCCCGCATAGCGGAAGAGAGAGAATGGATGACTGAGTTGATGAACGTTTTCGGCCAGACTAGCGCGCCGCAAAGCTTCGACCAGATTCGCATCTCGATCGCCAGCCCCGAGCGCATCCGCTCGTGGTCCTACGGCGAGATCAAGAAGCCGGAAACCATCAACTATCGCACTTTCAAGCCGGAGCGCAACGGCCTGTTCTGCGCCCGCATCTTCGGCCCGATCAAGGATTACGAATGCCTGTGCGGCAAGTACAAGCGCATGAAATATCGCGGCATCTTGTGCGAGAAGTGCGGCGTGGAGGTGACCCTGAGCAAGGTCCGCCGCGAGCGCATGGGCCATATCGATCTGGCCGTCCCGGTCGCCCATATCTGGTTTCTCAAGTCCCTGCCCAGCCGCATCGGCTTGCTGCTGGATATGACGCTCAGGGATCTTGAGCGCGTCCTCTATTTCGAGAACTACGTGGTCACCGAGCCGGGCCTCACGCCCCTGAAGCTGCATCAGTTGCTCAGCGAGGATCAGTACGAACAAGCCATTGAAGAACATGGCGCGGACGCGTTCGGCGCCGGCATCGGTGCCGAGGCGCTGCGCACCATGCTCGCCGCCATTGACCTCAACAGCGAGCGGGAGCGGCTCAGGGTCGAGCTCAAAGAGACCGGTTCCGAGGCCCGGCGCAAGAAGCTGGTGAAACGGCTCAAGATGGCCGAGTCCTTTATCGATTCGGGCAGCCGACCCGAGTGGATGATCCTGAAAATCGTTCCGGTGCTTCCACCGGAACTGAGGCCCCTTGTGCCCTTGGACGGTGGTCGTTTCGCCACCTCTGACCTCAATGATCTCTACCGCCGTGTGATCAACCGCAACAACCGGTTGAAGCGGCTGATCGAGCTCAAGGCGCCGGATATCATCGTGCGCAATGAGAAGCGCATGCTCCAGGAGGCGGTGGACGCGCTGTTCGACAACGGTCGCCGCGGCCGGGTTATCACCGGCGCCAACAAGCGTCCGTTGAAGTCCCTCTCCGATATGTTGAAGGGCAAGCAGGGGCGCTTCCGTCAGAACCTTCTGGGCAAGCGCGTCGACTATTCCGGCCGTTCGGTGATCGTGGTCGGTCCAGAGCTCAAGCTGCACCAGTGCGGGCTGCCCAAGAAGATGGCGCTCGAGCTGTTCAAGCCGTTTATCTACTCGAAGCTCGAGCTCTACGGGATGGCCTCGACCATCAAGGCGGCCAAGCGCATGGTCGAAAAGGAGCGGCCCGAGGTTTGGGACATCCTCGAGGAGGTGATCCGCGAGCACCCGGTGATGCTCAATCGCGCGCCGACCTTGCACCGCCTCGGCATCCAGGCGTTCGAGCCGCTGCTCATCGAAGGCAAGGCCATCCAGCTTCACCCTCTGGTGTGCACCGCCTTCAACGCCGACTTCGACGGCGACCAGATGGCGGTGCATGTGCCGCTCTCGCTGGAAGCCCGGCTCGAGGCGCGGGTGCTGATGATGTCGACCAACAACATCTTAAGTCCCGCCAATGGCAAACCCATCATCGTGCCGACCCAGGACATCGTGCTCGGGCTCTACTACCTGACCATGGAGCGCGAGGGCGAGCCGGGCGAGGGCATGGCCTTTGCCGATATCGGTGAGATCGAGCGGGCCGTCGACGCCGGTGTGGTGAGCCTGCACAGCAAGATCGAGGCGCGGTATCGCACGGTGGACAAGGATGGCAACCCGGTTACCCTCAGGGTCGACACCACGCCCGGCCGGATGATCTTGTCCGAGGTCCTGCCGCGTCACCGGAATATCGGGTTCGATCTCATCAACTGCCTTTTGACCAAGAAAGAGGTCACCAACGTCATTGACGCCGTCTACCGCCATTGCGGTCAAAAGGAGACGGTGGTCTTCGCCGACCGGATCATGGCGCTCGGCTTCCAATTTGCGTGCAGCGCGGGAATCTCTTTCGGCAAGGACGACCTGATCGTCCCGAGCGGAAAGGAAAAGTTGGTGAACGCCACCCGCGAGAAGGTCGCCGAGTACGAGCAGCAGTACCTGGATGGGCTCATCACCCAGGGTGAGAAGTACAACAAGGTGGTCGATGTCTGGTCCCACTGCACCGACAGGGTGGCCGAGGAAATGATGAACGTGATGTCCAAGGTCAAGCCGGGCGAACCCCTGAACTCGGTTTTCATGATGGCCCATTCCGGCGCCCGCGGGTCGGCGGCACAGATCAAGCAGCTCGCCGGCATGCGCGGCCTGATGGCGAAGCCGTCGGGCGAGATCATCGAGACGCCGATCATCTCCAACTTCAAGGAAGGCTTGACCGTGCTGGAATACTTCAATTCCACCCACGGCGCGCGGAAAGGCTTGGCCGACACGGCGCTCAAGACGGCGAACTCAGGCTATCTCACCCGCCGCCTGGTCGATGTCGCTCAGGACTGCATCATCATCGAGGACGACTGCGGGACGACCAAGGGGCTGACCATGAGGGCCGTGGTCGAGGGCGGCGAGGTTATCTCGTCCTTGAGCGAGCGCATTCTCGGCCGCACCGCGGCGGTCGACGTCGTCGATCCGCTGTCGGACGATGTGCTGGTCCAGGCCGGGGGGACGATCGAGGAAAAGGAGATCGAAGTCATCGAGCGGGCCGGCCTGGAATCGATGAGCATCCGCTCGGTGCTGACTTGTGAGTCCCGTGGTGGCGCCTGCGCAAAGTGTTACGGCCGCGATCTCGCCCGCGGCACGTTGGTCAATGTCGGTGAAGCGGTCGGCGTCATTGCCGCCCAGTCGATTGGCGAGCCGGGCACCCAGCTCACCATGCGGACCTTCCACATCGGCGGCGCCGTGCAGCATGGCGGTGAACAGTCGAGTATCGAAGCGGCTTATGACGCGAAAGTGGAGGTCAAGAACCGCAGCATCGTCGTCAACAGCGAAGGCATACCGATCGTCATGGGTCGCAACTGCGAGATCGTGCTCATCGACGAGAACCAGCGCGAGCGGGCGCGCCACCGCGTGCCCTATGGCGCCAAGCTGCTCGCCGACCAGGGAAAGGACGTCAAGAAGGGCGACCGGCTCGCCGAGTGGGACCCCTACACCTTGCCCATCATCACCGAGCGCGCGGGCATCGCCAACTATGTCGATCTCAATGAGGGCATGTCCCTGCGCGAGATCGTCGACGAGGCCACCGGGATTGCCAACAAGGTAGTCATCGACTGGAAGCAGCAGCCGCGCAGCGCCGATCTCAAACCATGCATCACCATATGCGATGCCAAGGGCAAGCTGCTGAAGCTCGCCAATGGAATGGATGCGGTCTATCTGATGTCGGTCGACGCCATTCTGAACGTCGAGCACGGCGCCCGTGCCAAGGCCGGCGACGTGATTGCCCGCATCCCGCGTGAGTCGTCCAAGACGCGGGACATCACCGGCGGCTTGCCGCGCGTCGCCGAGCTGTTCGAGGCGCGCAAGCCGAAGGACCATGCGATCATCAGCGAAATCGACGGCCGCGTGGAATTCGGCAAGGATTACAAGACCAAGCGCCGCATTGTCGTGGTGCCCTCCGAAGATGGCGCCGAGACGGCCGAATACCTGATCCTCAAAGGCAAGCACATCAGCGTGCAGGAAGGCGATTACGTGCAAAAGGGCGACCTGCTTATGGATGGCAACCCGGTGCCCCACGACATCCTCCGGGTGCTTGGGGTGGAAGCACTGGCCACCTATATCATCAGCGAGATCCAGGATGTCTATCGCCTGCAAGGCGTCAAGATCAATGACAAGCACATCGAGGTGATCGTCCGCCAGATGATGCAGAAGGTGGAGATCGTGGACCCGGGCAATACCACCTTCCTGGTCGGCGAGCAGATCGACAAGATCGAGTTCGAGGAGGTCAACAGCAAGGCCGTGGCGGAGAAGCTCGCTCCGGCGGTGGCAAAACCGGTGCTGCAGGGAATCACCAAAGCGTCGCTCCAGACCAAGTCGTTCATCTCCGCGGCGTCGTTCCAGGAGACCACCCGGGTCCTCACCGAGGCGGCGGTTTCCGGGCGGGTCGATCATCTGATCGGGCTCAAGGAGAACGTCATCGTCGGTCGCTTGATACCGGCCGGCACCGGCAGCGTTGTGAATCGTCTCAAGCGGATTGCGGCCGAACGCGACCGCGAGACCCTGGCGCTCCAGGCGGCGGCGCGGGCGGTGGAGCAGGCGGCTGCGGAAGAAGAAAAGGGGGAAGGGACCGCCGCGCTGCCGAAAGCCGGGGAGCCCGGAATCGCGTAATCTTCCGCATCCGCACCTCCCGCCTCCGGGCCGTGTCCTCCCGACCGCGCCGGGACGCGGAGACGGTGCTCAAAGCCCTTGGAAATCCGCCTTTTTTTGCTTGACTGAGGTTGGGCGTCTCACTAGTATGCGCCCACCTTTTTAGGGAGTTGGTGGTAGGACAAAGTCCTAGACGCAACTCCCGGCGATTGTTAAGGGAAACTCGTCCCACGCCACGCGAGTGTCGAGACTGACCCGCCGGGAGCAAGGTGGGTTTATTTTTTGCGTTTTGTCCTCGGACCGGAGCATGCGTGTAGGAAGCGACGTTCATGCCGACGATCAACCAGTTGATCCGTATGCCACGGCGCGCGCCCAAGGCGCGCAACAAGGTACCTGCCTTGGAACGCTGTTCGCAGAAGCGCGGGGTATGCACGCGCGTCTATACGACGACGCCGAAAAAGCCGAACTCGGCCTTACGGAAAGTCGCCCGTGTGCGGCTCACCAACGGCTTCGAGGTCACCAGCTACATCCCCGGCGAAGGCCATAATCTGCAGGAACACTCGGTCGTCCTAATCCGCGGCGGCCGGGTCAAGGATCTGCCGGGGGTACGCTACCACATCATCCGCGGCACCCTCGACACGCAGGGGGTCGGAGATCGCCGCCAGCGCCGCTCGAAATACGGCGCCAAGCGCCCGAAATAGGACAAATAGAGATGCCCCGCCGCCGGGCCGCGGAGAAACGCGAGATCCTGCCCGATGCCAAGTACCGTGATGTGGTGCTGGCCAAGTTCATCAACTGCCTGATGCACGGGGGCAAGAAATCGGGCGCCGAGAAGATCGTTTACAGCGCCTTGGACGATGTCGGAAAGCGCACCGGACAGGAACCGCTCAAGGTCTTTCGCGAGGCGCTGGAAAACGTCAAGCCTTCCCTTGAGGTGCGCTCGCGCCGGGTCGGCGGCGCCACCTACCAGGTGCCGATCGAGGTCCGCGAGGAGCGCTCCCGGGCGTTGGCGATCCGGTGGATCATCGACGGTGCCCGCGGCCGTTCGGAGCACACCATGGTCGAGCGGCTCTCCCGCGAATTGATGGAAGCCGCAGAGAAGCGCGGCACCTCGGTGAAGAAGCGGGAAGATACCCATCGTATGGCCGAGGCCAACCGGGCCTTCTCCCATTACCGCTGGTAGATCGCTGGCCAGAGCAGAGTGGACCGGCCATGGCACGCATCACGCCTCTCGAGCGCTATCGCAATACCGGCATTATGGCCCATATCGATGCCGGCAAGACGACGACGACCGAGCGCATCCTTTATTACACCGGCCGGTCCTACAAGATGGGCGAGGTCCATGACGGCACGGCGACCATGGACTGGATGGAACAGGAGCAGGAGCGTGGCATCACCATCACCTCGGCCGCGACGACCTGTTTCTGGCGCGATCACCGGATCAACATCATCGACACCCCGGGCCACGTCGACTTCACCATCGAGGTCGAACGGTCCTTGCGGGTGCTGGACGGCGTCATCGCGGTGTTCGACAGTGTCGCCGGGGTCGAGCCCCAGTCCGAGACCGTATGGCGCCAGGCCGACAAATACGGGGTGCCGCGAGTCTGCTTCATCAACAAGATGGACCGGGTGGGCGCCAATTATTTCCGCTGCATCGACATGATCGCCGACCGGCTGGGCGCGACGCCGATCGTGATACAGCTTCCGGTGGGTGTGGAGAGCAATTTCATCGGCGTTGTCGATCTCGTCTCCAGGCGCGCCATCAAGTGGGAGTCTGAGACACTGGGCGCCGAGGTCGATTACGACGATATTCCCGGCGATCTCGTCAAACAGGCCGAGGAATACCGCACCAAGCTGATCGAGACGGCGGTCGAGCAAGACGACAAGGCGCTTGAGAGCTATCTGGGCGGCGCAGAGCCCGATGCGGAGACACTCAAGCGCTGTCTCCGCAAGGGCACCGTTTCGGGCGCGTTCGTGCCCGTTCTTTGCGGCGCCGCGTTCAAGAATAAGGGCGTGCAGCCCTTGCTCGACGCGGTGGTCGATTTCCTGCCGGCGCCGACCGACGTTGCGGCGATCCGCGGGGTTAAGCCGGGCACCGACGAGGTCGTCGAGCGCCGGAGCTCGGACGACGAGCCGTTCTCGGCGCTCGCCTTCAAGATCATGGCCGATCCCTTCGTCGGCTCCCTGACCTTCGTGCGTATCTATTCCGGCGTGCTCGAGCGCGGCAAGCAGGTGCTCAATCCGGTGAAGGGCAAACGCGAGCGGATCGGCCGCATGCTGCAGATGCATGCCAACAGTCGTGAGGACGTCGAGGTGGCGCGGGCCGGCGATATCATCGCGCTGGCTGGTCTCAAGTCCGTGACCACCGGCGATACCCTCTGCGATTCGCAAAATCCGGTCATATTGGAACCCATCGCCTTCCCCGACCCGGTCATCGAGGTCGCGGTCGAGCCCAAGACCAAGGCCGACCAGGACAAGCTGGCCTTGGCGCTCAACCGGCTCGCCAGCGAGGACCCGTCTTTTCGGGTCAGCATCGACCAGGAGAGCGGCCAGACGGTGATCGCCGGCATGGGCGAGCTGCACCTGGAGATCATCGTCGAACGAATGAAACGCGAGTTCAAGGTGGGCGCTAATGTCGGTGCGCCGCAGGTCGCCTACCGCGAGACCATCAACCGGGAGGTGGAGGCCCAATACATCCACAAGAAGCAGACCGGCGGGGCCGGCCAGTTCGCCCACGTCAAGATCCGATTCGAGCCCTTGCCCCGGGGGTCGGGCTACCAGTTCGAGAGCACCGTCGTCGGCGGCGCCGTGCCCAAGGAATATATTCGCGGTGTCGAGAAGGGTCTGGAGACGGTGCGGGAGTCCGGCTTGTTGGCCGGATTTCCCATGATAGACTTCAAGGCGACGCTCCTCGATGGCAACCACCACGATGTCGACTCGAGCGTTCTCGCCTTCGAAATTGCGAGCCGGGCTTGCTTCCGGGAGGGAATGATGAAGGCCGGGCCCCGGCTCCTCGAGCCGATGATGAAGGTCGAGGTGGTCACGCCCGAGGAGCACATGGGCGACATCATCGGCGACCTCAACGGCCGACGCGGCCATGTCATCGGCATGGATGCCCAGGGCAACGCCAAGCTGATCACGGCCATGGTGCCGCTCGCCAACATGTTCGGCTATGTCAACACCCTGAGATCAATGAGCCAGGGCCGCGCCACCTACTCCATGCATTTCGACCATTACGAACAGGTACCCCAGACGGTCGCCGACGAGGTTCGCGCCAAGATCGCGTGACGGCCTTTTCAGATTCTTAACTGGAGCATCCGAGGACGGAGAACACAGCGATGGCGAAGAAAGCGAAGTTTGAGCGGACGAAGCCGCACTGCAATGTTGGGACGATAGGCCATGTAGATCATGGCAAGACGACGTTGACGTCGGCGATTACGAAGCTGTTGGCGGCGACGGGTGGGGCTGAGTTCATCCCGTTTGGGGAGATTGACAAGGCGCCGGAGGAGAAGGCTCGGGGGATCACGATTGCCACGGCGCATGTGGAATACGAGACCGAGCGGCGGCATTACGCCCATGTGGACTGTCCGGGTCACGCCGATTATGTGAAGAACATGATCACGGGGGCGGCGCAGATGGACGGGGCGGTTTTGGTGGTTTCGGCGGCGGACGGTCCGATGCCGCAGACCCGGGAGCACATTCTGTTGGCGCGCCAGGTGGGGGTTCCGGCGATTGTTGTTTATCTGAACAAGGTGGACACGGTTGACGACCCGGAGCTGTTGGAATTGGTTGAGCTTGAGATCCGGGAGCTGCTCACCTCCTATGATTTTCCGGGGGACGATATACCGGTTGTGAAGGGCTCGGCGCTGGCGGCGTTGGAAGGTGGGGACAAGACTCTGGGCGAGGACTCGGTGGTGGCGTTGTTGGCGGCGATTGACGACTACATTCCCCAGCCGGACCGTGCGAAGGACCGGCCGTTTTTGATGCCGATTGAGGATGTGTTCTCGATCTCGGGCCGGGGCACGGTTGTGACCGGCCGGATCGAGCGCGGGGTTGTGAAGGTTGGCGACGAGGTTGAGATTATCGGCATCCGGGAGACCCAGAAGACGATCTGTACCGGGGTGGAGATGTTCCGCAAGCTTCTCGACCGGGGGGAGGCGGGGGACAATGTTGGCTGTCTTCTCCGGGGCGTGGGCCGGGACGAGGTGGAGCGGGGCCAGGTGTTGGCGGCGCCGGGGTCGATCACGCCGCACACCAAGTTCACGTGCGAGGCCTATATTCTGACCAAGGAGGAGGGCGGGCGGCACACGCCGTTTTTCACCAACTACCGGCCCCAGTTCTACTTCCGCACCACGGACGTGACCGGGCGGGTTGCCCTGCCGGAGGGGACGGAGATGGTGATGCCGGGGGACAACGTGTCGATGGAGGTTGAGCTGATCGCCCCGATTGCGATGGACGAAGGGCTCCGCTTCGCGATCCGCGAGGGCGGGCGCACGGTCGGGGCCGGCGTCGTCGCCTCCATCATCGAGTAGAACCTCGAATAGCGGGAAAAGGTTAAAAGGTTAAAGGGCGAATCAAGGGTCTCGATCATGGCCGGTCAAAACATCCGCATCCGTCTCAAGGCTTTCGATCATCGCGTGCTCGACCAGTCGGCCAGCGAGATCGTCAGCACCGCCAAGCGCACCGGCGCGGGGGTCCGCGGGCCGATCCCCCTTCCCACCAAGATCGAAAAGTACACGGTGAACCGTTCGCCGCATATCGACAAGAAGTCGCGAGAGCAGTTCGAGATCCGTATCCACAAGCGGCTTCTCGACATCATCAATCCAACGCCCCAGACGGTGGACGCGCTGATGAAGCTGGATCTCGCGGCCGGCGTCGACGTGGAGATCAAGCTCTAAAGGGGCCGCGCTCATGCGATCCGGACTCATCGCACAGAAGGTCGGGATGACCCGCGTCTTCACCGAAGACGGCACGCACGTGCCCGTGACCGTGTTGAAGATCGACGGTTGCCAGGTGGTGGCGACCCGCACCTCGGAGCGCCACGGCTATACGGCCGTCCAGCTCGGGTTCGGTGGAGCCAAGGTCAAGAACGTGACCAAGCCCATGCGCGGCCATTTCGCCAAGGCCAAGGTTGAGCCCAAGCGGAAGCTGGCCGAGTTCCGGGTCAGCCCCGACGCGCTGATCGAGGTCGGCGCGGAGCTCACGGCCGACCATTTCGTCTGCGGCCAGTATGTCGATGTCGCCGGGACGGCCATCGGCAAGGGGTTTGCCGGGGTCATAAAACGCCATGGGTTCCGGGGCTTGGGGGCCTCCCACGGCGTCTCGGTGAGCCACCGCAAACAAGGCTCGACCGGCCACAGCCAGGATCCGGGCAAGGTCTTCAAGGGCAAGAAAATGGCCGGCCATATGGGCGACATCCGGGTCACTACCCAGAACCTCCAGGTCGTTTCCACCGACGCCGAAAACGGCCTCATCCTGATCCGGGGCGCGGTGCCGGGCGCCAAAGGCAGCTACGTGCTGGTCACCGATGCCCGGAAGAGACGGCTGCCCGAGGGCGTGCCGTTCCCAGCCGGCCTGCGCCAGACCGGCCAGCCGGCGGCGGCGGACAAGAGCGCGGCTTCCGCGCCGGCCGCTCAGGCGTCCGATGAGCCGGCAGCGGAGGCCGAAGAGACGGCGGCGGAGGCCGAAGAGACGGCGGACGACTCCACCTCGGATGCGGCCGGGGTTCCGGAGGCCAAGGATTGATGGCCATGAAGTGCAAGGTTATCAGCCTGGACAACAGGTCGGCCGGGAGCATCGAGCTGGACGACGAGGTATTCGGCCTGCCCGTTCGCAAGGATATCCTTCAGCGCATGGTCAACTGGCAGCTCGCGAAACGCCGTGCCGGCACCCATAAAACCAAGGGTTTGAGTGAGGTCCGAGGCTCGACCCGCAAGCCGCACCGGCAGAAGGGCACCGGCCGGGCCCGGGCCGGCACCCGTCGCGCCCCCCAGCACCGGGGCGGCGCCGTGGTCTTCGGCCCCGTGGTGCGCAGCCATGGCTTCAAGCTGCCCAGGAAGGTGCGCAGGCTTGCGCTGAAGACCGCGCTGTCGAGTAAGCAGGCCGACGGCAAGCTGGTGGTGCTTGAGGCGGCCGAGTTGGATGAGGCCAAGACCCGGGAGCTGGCGAAGCGCCTCGATGCGCTCGGCTGGTCGTCGGCGCTGATCATCGACGGTCCGGAGCTGAACCAGAACTTCGTCCGCGCCGCGGCCAACCTTCCCCAAGTCGACCTGCTGCCCCAGCAAGGCGCCAACGTCTACGACATCTTGCGCCGCGACACCCTGGTGCTGACCCGGGATGCGGTCCAGCATCTGGAGGCCCGGCTGAAATGAGAAGGCGGCGTCCAAAAAAGCCGGTGGTGAGCCTGGCGCGGATGACGGACATCATCCTGGCGCCCGTTATCACGGAGAAGTCGACGCTGGGGGCGGAGCACAACCAAGTCGCCTTCCGGGTGCCGCTCAAGGCGACCAAGCCCGAGATCAAGGCTGCGGTCGAGGGACTGTTCGGCGTCAAGGTGAAGGCGGTCAACACGCTGCGCCAGCGCGGCAAGGTCAAGCGGTTTCGCGGCCGCCTCGGCAAGCGCGCCGATTACAAGAGGGCGATCGTGTCGCTCGAGGAGGGTCACTCGATCGACGTGACCACGGGAATCTAGGCCATGGCTTTGAGGACCTTCAATCCCACCACCCCGTCGCGCCGCGGCCTCGTCCTGGTCGACCGCTCGGAGTTGTGGAAGGGCAAGCCGGTCAAGGCGTTGACCGAGGGCCTCTCGGGCAAGGGCGGGCGCAACAACACCGGCCGCATCACCGCCCGGCGCATTGGCGGCGGCCACAAGCGGCGCTACCGCATCATCGATTTCAAACGGCGCAAGTTCGACGTGCCGGCGACGGTGGAAAGGCTCGAATACGATCCCAATCGGACCGCGTTCATCGCCCTCATTCGCTATGCTGACGGCGAGCCGTCCTACATCCTGGCGCCGCAGCGGCTTAAGGCGGGCGATCGGGTGACTTCGGGCGAGCGGGCCGACATCAAACCGGGCAACGCCATGCTGCTGAAGAACATCCCGACCGGCACCATCATTCACAACGTGGAGATGAAACCGGGTAAAGGCGGGCAGCTGGCGCGGGCCGCCGGCACCTATGCCCAGCTGGTGGGGCGGGATGCCGGCTACGCGCTGCTCAAGTTGTCGTCGGGCGAGGTGCGGATGGTGCTGGCCGAATGCATGGCGAGCATCGGCGCGGTGTCCAACCCGGACCAACAGAACATCAAGCTCGGCAAGGCCGGCCGCAAGCGCTGGTTGGGCAAACGGCCTTCGGTGCGGGGCGTCGCCATGAACCCGGTCGATCACCCCCATGGCGGCGGCGAAGGCCGGAGCTCGGGCGGCCGCCATCCGGTCACACCGTGGGGAAAACCGACCAAGGGCAAGAGGACGCGCAAGAAGAACAAGCCCACGGACGCGCTGATCGTCCGGTCTCGGCATCGCAAGTAAAAGGGGGACTGGAGGTGCCTCGTTCAGTCTGGAAAGGACCGTTTGTGGACGGCTATCTGCTCAAGAAGGCGGACGCACTCCGCGTCTCCGGCCGTAATGAGGTCATCAAGACGTGGTCGCGCAGGTCCACCATCCTGCCCCAGTTCGTGGGGCTCACCTTCGGCGTCCACAATGGCCACAAGTTCGTGCCGGTGCTGGTGACAGAAGACATGATCGGCCACAAATTCGGCGAGTTTTCGCCGACCCGCACGTTCTACGGCCACGCCGCCGACAAGAGGGCGAGGAGGGGCTGAGCCGTGGGCAAACAATCCGCCGAACGCCGTCTGGCCGACAACGAGGCGCGGGCCTACGCCCGCCTCCTGCGCGTGAGCCCGCGCAAGCTCAACCTGGTGGCCCAGTTGATCCGCGGCAAGGACGCGAGCGCTGCGCTCACGGATCTCACCTTCTCGAAGCGGCGCATCGCGCGTGAGGTCAAAAAGGTTCTGGAATCAGCCGTCGCCAATGCCGAGAACAACCACCAGCTCGACGTCGACCGGCTGTTCGTCGCCGAGGCCACGGTGGGCCGGAGCCTGGTCATGAAACGCTTCCGCGCCCGCGCCCGCGGACGCCCCGGCGGCATCCAGAAACCGATTTCCAATCTGACCGTGATTGTGCGCGAGCGCGAGGAGGCGGAGGAGGAAGCCTGATGGGCCAGAAGGTTAATCCGATCGGATTTAGGCTGGGCATCAACCGCACCTGGGATTCGCGGTGGTTCGCCGGCCGCGATTACGCCGACTTGCTCCACAAAGACCTGCGCTTGCGCGACTACCTGTTCAAGCGTCTGGACCAGGCCGGCGTGAGCAGGATCGTCATCGAGCGGCCGGCCAAGAAGGCGCGGATCACCATTCACACCGCCCGGCCCGGCGTGGTGATCGGCAAGAAAGGCACCGATATCGATAAGCTGCGCGCCGATCTGGTAAAGATGACGGGCGGCGAGGTGCACCTCAACATCGTGGAGATCCGTAAACCCGAAATCGAGGCCAAGCTGGTTGCCGAGAACATCGCCCAGCAGCTCGTGCGCCGGATCGCCTTCCGCCGCGCCATGAAGCGGGCGGTGCAGTCGGCCATGCGGCTCGGTGCCCTTGGCATCCGAATCAACTGCGGCGGCCGACTGGGCGGCTCGGAGTTCTCGCGCATGGAGTGGTACCGCGAGGGCCGGGTGCCGCTCCACACCCTGCGCGCCGAGGTGGACTACGGCGTGGCGACGGCCCGAACCACTTACGGCACCTGCGGCGTCAAGGTATGGATCTTCAAGGGCGAGGTCATGGCCCACGACCCGATGGCCCAGGACAAACGCATTGCCGAGCAGCAACAGTTTGGCCGCCCGCGCGCGTGAGCTGAAGAGGACCAAGAGCTGTGTTGAGCCCCAAGCGCACCAAGTACAGAAAGCAGCATAAGGGTCGTATCCACGGCATGGCCAGGAGCGCGACCAGCCTCCATTTCGGCTCATACGGCCTCAAGGCGGCCTCGCCGGGCCGGGTCACGGCGCGCCAGATCGAGGCGGCGCGGCAGGCACTCACCCGTCACATGAAACGCGCCGGCCGCGTGTGGATTCGCATCTTCCCGGACGTGCCGGTCTCCGCCAAGCCGGCCGAGGTGCGCATGGGCAGCGGCAAGGGCTCGCCCGAATACTGGGCGTGCCGGGTCAAGCCGGGACGGATCATGTTTGAAATCGACGGCGTGCCCCCGGACCTGGCGCGACGCGCGCTCGAACTCGCCGCCTCCAAGCTTTCGGTCGACACCCGCTTCATCACGCGCGTCGGCCTGGAGGACTGAGCCGTGAAAGCCGAGGACCTGCGTGCCAAGACCGATGACGAGCTCACGGACCAGTTCAAGGACCTCAAGAAGGAGGCGTTCAACCTGCGCTTCCAGCGGGCCAGCGGTCAGCTCGAGAACACCGCGCGGGTGCGCCAGGTGCGCCGCGACATCGCCCGCATCAAGACGACCCTCATCGAGAGGCGTCGGGCGGCGAGCTGAGGGGACGAAGATGCCAAGGCGAATCCTGCAAGGAACGGTGGTCGCCGATGCCTGTGACAAGACGGTCACCGTGCGCGTGCACCGCCGGTTCAAGCATCCGTTCTATAAGAAATTCATCGTGCGCTCGAACAAATTTGCCGCCCATGACGAGGAAAACCGGTTCAAGGTGGGCGATGCCGTGCGCATCCGCGAATGCCGCCCGCGCTCGAAACGCAAGTGCTGGGAAGTGATCGCCGAGGACGGCGAGGCGGGGTAGGAAAGCATGATTCAGATGCAGACCATTCTGGGAGTCGCGGACAACTCCGGTGCCCGCAAGGTGCAGTGCATCAAGGTGCTGGGCGGCTCCAATCGCAAGACCGCCTCGATCGGCGACGTCATCGTCGTCTCGGTCAAGGAGGCGATCCCGCGCGGCCGCGTGAAAAAGGGCGAAATCCACCGCGCCCTGGTGGTTCGCACGGCTAAGGAGATTCGCCGACCCGACGGCAGCGCCATTCGCTTCGATCGCAACGCCGCGGTGCTCATCACCACCCAAGGCGAGCCCATTGGCACGCGCATTTTCGGCCCCGTCACCCGCGAGCTCAGGGCCAAGCGCTACCTGAAAATCATCTCGCTCGCGCCGGAGGTGTTGTGACCGCCGTCAAGATGAAAATTAAGAAAGGCGATAGCGTGATCGTCATCACCGGCAGGGACAAGGGCAAGATGGGCGACGTGCTGAAAGTCCTGCGCCGCGAGAACCGGGTCATCGTGCAGGGCGTGAACGTGGTTAAGCGGCATACGCGGCCGGGCCCCAAGCAAGCCGGTGGCATTGTCGAGAAGGAGCTGCCGATCCAGGTCTCCAACATCGCTCTTGTCGACCCGGACTCCGACGCGCCGACCCGGGTCGGCTACAAGTTCCTCGAGGGGGGCCGCAAGGTCCGCTTCGCCCGGCGGTCCGGCGAGATCATCGACCGTTAGGCGGACGCGCCATGCCGAGACTCAAGGACCACTACGACACGACGGTAAAGCCGGCCCTCGTGCAGCAGTTCGGTTACAAGAATCCCATGCAGGTGCCACGGCTCGAGAAAATCGTTGTCAATATGGGGATCGGCGAGGCCGTCCAGGACGCCAAGAAGATGGAAGCCGCGGTCGGCGACATGGCACTGATCACCGGCCAGAAGCCCATCGTGATCAAGGCCAAAAAGTCGGTCGCCACGTTCAAGTTGCGCAAGGGCATGGCGATCGGCTGCAAGGTGACCTTGCGGGGGACGCGAATGTATGAGTTCCTCGATCGCCTGATCACCGTCGCCTTGCCGCGGGTGCGCGACTTCCGCGGTCTGTCGAACGGGAGCTTTGACGGGCGTGGCAACTTAGCCCTCGGTCTCAAGGAACAGATCGTGTTTCCCGAGATCGATTACGACAAGGTCGATGAGATCCGTGGCATGGACGTCATCATCGTCACCACGGCCAAGACCGATGCTGAAGGCTTGGCGTTGCTCAAGGGTTTCGACATGCCGTTCGGAAGCTGATTTGAGGAGGTCTCAGACATGGCAAAGGTGAGTGCTGTCGAGAAAAATAGGAAACGCAAGCGCCTGGTTGAGAAATACACGGCCAAGCGTGCCCGGCTGAAGGCGATCGCGTGCGACCTGTCGCTGCCGTCCGAGGAGCGTTTTCTCGCGCGGCTGAAGCTGGCCAAGCTGCCGCGCAATTCCTCGCCGGTCAGGGTGCGCAACCGGTGTGATCTCACCGGCCGTCCGCGCGGCTTCTACCGCAAGTTCAGGTTATCGCGCATTGCGCTCAGGGAGCTTGCCAGCTCCGGACAGATCCCCGGCATGGTCAAGTCGAGCTGGTAGGCGAGGTCTCAAGCCATGACTATGAGCGATACCGTGGGGGACATGCTGACGCGTCTCAGAAGTAGGCGAGGTTTCAAGCCATGACTATGAGCGATACCGTGGGGGACATGCTGACGCGTATCAGAAATGGTCAGCGCGCGCACAAGCCGGCCGTGAGCTCTCCGGCCTCGAATCTGCGTGCCAACGTGCTCGAAGTGCTGAAGCGGGAAGGCTATATTCGCGGCTATTCCCGCCATGAAATCCGGACGGGGATCTCCGAGCTGCGAATCGAGCTCAAATACTACGAGGGCGAGCCCGTGATTAAGGAGATCACCCGGGTCTCCAAGCCCGGCCGCCGCGTCTATTCCAAGATCAAGGACTTGCCGTCGGTCTATGGCGGGCTCGGCATCGCCATCCTGTCGACGCCGCGCGGGGTAATGTCGGACAGCGAGGCGCGTACCGCCCATGTCGGCGGCGAGGTCTTGTGCCGGGTATTTTAAGGAAAGGCCATGTCGCGCATCGGTAGTAATCCGGTCGAAGTGCCGGGCGGGGTCGAAATCCAAGTCTCCGGCCAGACGGTGACCGCCAAGGGCAGGCTGGGTGAGCGCAGCGTGACCCTGGTCGACGGAATCACGGTCAGGCTAGAGGACAACAAGCTGTGGCTCAAGCCGCGCGACGAGTCGAAGCGGGCGCGGGCCATGTGGGGCACCTCCCACAGCATGGTCGACAATCTGGTGACCGGCATCGGCGAAGGGTTCACGGCCACCTTGGAGATCAGCGGCGTGGGTTATCGCGCCGCCGTACGGGATAAGACGCTCCACCTGCAGATCGGATACAGCCACGATGTCGCGTATCCGGTCCCCGAGGACATCGCCATCACCTGCGAACGCCCGACCTTGATCTCGATTACCGGCGCGGACAAGCAGCGGGTGGGACAGGTGGCCGCCGAAATCCGTGCGCTGCGTAAGCCGGAGCCGTACAAGGGCAAGGGCATCAAGTATGAGAACGAGATCGTCCGCCGCAAGGAAGGCAAGAAGAAGTAGAGCCTGCGCCATGCCTACCACAAAGCAGTTGTCCGAGCGCCGCAAGGCGCGGACCCGCACCCGAATCCGAAAAAGGAGCGGGGGCCGGCCGCGTCTTTCGGTATTCCGTTCGAGCCGGCATATCTACGCTCAGGTGATCGACGATAGTCGCGGCGTCACGCTTGCGGCGGCCTCCACCTTGGACAAGGCTCTCAAGGGCAAGCTCAAGACGGGGGCCGGTGTCGAGGCCGCCCGGGAAGTCGGCCGCCTGATCGCCGACCGGGCTCAGGCCGCCGGGGTCAGGGAAGTGGTCCTCGACCGCGGCGCCTATATTTACCATGGGCGGGTCAAGGCCTTCGCGGAGGCTGTTCGCGAGGGGGGTCTGTCGTTCTAGCTGGAAGGATCGGTATATGCCAGATACGAGAGCCAGCCACGGAATGCGCGAGGAAAGCGAGTTTCTCGAGAAGCTGGTCAGCATCAACCGGGTGGCGAAGGTGGTCAAGGGCGGCCGGCGCTTCGGCTTCGCCGCCGTGGTCGTGGTCGGTGATACCAAGGGTCGGGTCGGCCACGGCCATGGCAAGGCGCGCGAGGTGCCGGAGGCGATCCGCAAGGCGACCGAGCAAGCCAAGCGCAGCCTGGTCCGGGTGCCGCTCAGGGAAGGCCGGACGCTCCACCACGATGTCCAGGGCCGGTTCGGCGCCGGCCGGGTGGTGCTGCGAACCGCGCCCCCGGGCACCGGCATCATCGCCGGCGGGCCGCTACGAGCGGTTTTCGAGTGCCTGGGCGTCCAGGACGTGGTTGGCAAATCCATCGGCAGCTCCAACCCGCACAACACGATTAAGGCGACCTTCGACGGGTTCCGCAAGCTCGTTTCACCGCGCGCCGTCGCCGCCAAGCGGGGCAAGAAGATCGGCGAGATCGTCAGCCGGCGCGGGAGCGCGGGGGCCAGGGAGTAAGACCATGGTGGAGAAAAAGCGCACCATCAAGGTGACCCAGATCGCAAGTTCTATCGGGCGCGAGGCCGACCAGCGGCAAACCCTGATCGGCCTGGGGCTCAATAAGCTGCACCGCACGCGCGAGCTTGAGGATACGCCGGCGGTACGCGGCATGGTCGACAAGGTCCGGCATCTGGTGCGCGTGAAAGAGGTGGGTTGAGGCCTGGTGGAGGAACCCGTGAAGCTGAACGAACTATCGGACAAACCGGGGGCCCGCAAGGCGCGCACGCGCGTCGGGCGCGGCATCGGCTCGGGCAAGGGCAAGACCTCGGGGCGCGGCCACAAGGGCCAGAAGTCGCGCAGCGGTGTTGCCATCAGGGGCTTCGAAGGCGGGCAGATGCCGATCTATCGCCGGCTGCCGGGGCGCGGCTTCAAAAATCCCTTCGCCAAACGCTTCCAGGTGGTCAACCTCGACCGGCTTCAACGGGCGATCGAGGCCGGCAAGCTGGATGCCAACAATCCGGTGACGGTCGAGGCCATGCGCGCGGCCGGTCTGGTGCGCAGGGTGCGCGACGGCGTGCGGCTACTTGCAAAGGGCGAGCTCAGGTCCAAAGTAACGATTGAAGTCACCGGCGCTTCCAAGGCCGCGGTGGCCGCCGTGGAGAAGGCCGGGGGCAAGGTCGTGCTGCCCGAACCCGCGCCTTCCCCCGACAAGCCCAAGGCCGGCAGGGGCGCCGAAGTCGAGCCCAAGGACGATAAGGGCGCCGAAGTCGAGCCCAAGGACGGCAAGGGCGCCGAAGTCAAGCCCAAGGCCGGCAAGGACGCCGAAGTCAAGCCCAAGGCCGGCAAGGACGCCGAAGTCAAGCCCAAGGACGATAAGGGCGCCGAAGCTTAAAGTCTGAAGACAGGAGATCCGGATGGCCTCGGCTGCCGAGCAACTGGCCGCCAATCTCAACCTCGGCGCCTTCGCCAAGGCGACCGAGCTCAAAAGGCGTATCTGGTTCACCCTCGGGATGCTGGTGATCTACCGGCTCGGCACCTACATCCCGATCCCGGGTATCGACCCGAACATCCTCCAGGACATCTTCAGCCAGCAGGCGAGCGGCATTCTGGGCATGTTCGACATGTTCGCCGGCGGTGCCTTCGGGCGCATGACGATCTTCGCCCTCAACATCATGCCCTACATCTCGGCGGCGATCATCATGCAGCTCTTGACCGCCGTCTCGCCCCATCTCGCGCAGCTCAAGAAGGAAGGCGAGATGGGGCGCAAGAAGATCAACCAGTACACCCGCTACGGCACGGTGCTGCTGGCCTCGGTTCAGGCTTACGGCCTGGCTGTGGGGCTTGAGGGCATGCGCGGTTCGATGGGCTCGTCGGCGGTCCTCGAGCCGGGCTTCTTTTTCCGCATGACCACGGTCATCACGCTGACCTGCGGCACGATTTTCCTGATGTGGCTGGGCGAGCAGATCACCGCGCGTGGCGTCGGCAACGGGATTTCGCTCATCATTTTCTCCGGCATTGTCGCGAATTTGCCGAGTTCCCTTGCCGGCACGCTGGAGCTCGGCCGCACCGGGGCGCTGTCGACGCCGTTCATCATCCTCCTGTTTATCATGGTGGTCTCCGTGGTCGCCTTCGTCGTGTTCATGGAGCGGGCCCAGCGGCGCATCGTCATCCAGTATCCCAAGCGCCAGATGGGCAACAGGATGTTCGGCGGCGAGTCCTCGCACCTGCCGTTGAAGATCAACGTCTCGGGCGTCATCCCGCTGATTTTCGCCTCCTCGCTGTTGCTGATGCCGATGACCGTCGCCGGCTTCAGCGCTGGCCAGGGGCCGGGGTGGCTGACCACCGTGACCGCCTTTCTAGGCCGCGGCCAGCCCCTTTTCCTCGGCATTTATGTGGGGCTTATCGTCTTCTTCTGTTTCTTCTATACGGCCATCGTCTTCAACCCCGCCGACACGGCCGATAACCTGAAGAAGTACGGCGGCTTCGTCCCCGGCATCCGGCCGGGCAAGAACACGGCCGAGTATTTGGACTACGTGTTGACGAGATTGACCACGGTGGGCGCGATTTATCTTTCCGCCGTCGCTCTCCTGCCGGAGATCCTCATATCCCAGTATGCCGTGCCGTTCTTTTTCGGCGGCACCAGCCTCTTGATCGTGGTCACGGTGACCATGGATACGATGGCCCAGATCCAGTCCCACCTACTCGCTCATCAGTACGAAGGGCTGATCAAGAAGTCGAGGCTTCGGGGCCGGCGTTGATGAATGTGATCCTGTTCGGCCCCCCCGGCTGCGGCAAGGGAACGCAGGCCAGGCGGCTGGAGGATCGATTCAACACGATCCAGCTTTCGACCGGCGACATGCTGCGCGCCGAGGTCGCCTCCGGAAGCGAAATCGGCCGGAAGGCGAAAGCGGTCATGGATGCCGGCCACCTCGTGCCCGACGGAGTCATGATCGCGATGATCGCCAACCGCATCGATCAGCCCGACTGCAAGAATGGCTTTCTCCTCGACGGCTTCCCACGCACGACGGCCCAGGCCAGGGCGCTGGATGAGATGCTGGCTGAGCAGGGACTCAGGCTGGACCACGTGATCGAGATCACGATCGACGCGGCGGTGTTGGCCGAACGCCTCGCCGGACGCTTCAACTGCGCCAGATGCGGCGCGGTCTATCACGACAAGTTCCAGCGGCCCAAGGTCGACGGTGTGTGCGATGTCTGCGGCAGCTCGACCGGGTTCACGCGGCGCGTCGACGACAAAGCCGATACCGTCAAGGCGCGGCTCAAGGCCTATGACGAGCAGACGGCGCCGCTCCTACCCTACTACCAGGCCAGGGAGGTGCTGAGGAGGGTCGACGGGATGGGCTCCATAGACGAGGTGACGCGGCAGCTCGAAGCGATATTGGAACAGGCGTAGCTTGTTGACTTAGGCCGGGATCGCCATATAATCCGCGCACCCCAGGTGCCGCCCTGGGTGCGGTTTGGCCTGTCTTCGAGAAAACCTGAAGGATTAGAGGAACCATAGGTGGCGCGTATTGCTGGCGTTAACATTCCGACCCAGAAGCGGGTCGAGATCGCGCTGACCTACATCCACGGCATCGGCCGGACCAAAGCCCGGAAGATTTGCGGGACAGTCGGCATTCCCGACGAGCGGCGGGTGAATCAGCTCACCGAAGATGAGGTGATGCGCATCCGCGAGGTTATCGACCGCGACCATCGGGTCGAGGGCGACCTGCGCCGGGAGGTGGGAATGAACGTCAAGCGCCTGATGGATCTGGGCTGCTATCGTGGCTTAAGGCACCGGAAGGGTCTGCCGGTGCGCGGCCAGCGTACCCACACCAACGCGCGCTCGCGCAAAGGTCGGGCCCGGCCCATCGCCGCCAAGAAGAAATGAGGCCGCGGCCTGAGCATTGACGCCGGCGCGAAACGTCAAACGTTAAGGAAAGAGAATGGCCACAACGACATCACCGCGTCTCAGACGCCGGGAACGGAAGAACATTACCTCCGGCGTCGCCCATGTGAGCGCGACATTCAACAACACGAAGATCACCATTACCGACGCCCAGGGCAACACCATTGCCTGGTCGTCGGCTGGCAGCCAGGGCTTCAAGGGCTCGCGCAAGTCAACGCCCTATGCCGCCCAGATGGCCGCCGAGGACGCCGGCCGGAAGGCCATGGAGCACGGCATGCGCACTCTTGAGATCGAGATCAAGGGGCCGGGCTCGGGCCGCGAGTCGGCCTTGAGGGCGCTTCAGGCTGTCGGCTTTACCATCACCGCGATCCGCGACGTCTCGCCGATCGCCCATAACGGCTGTCGTCCGCCCAAGCGACGCCGGGTTTAGGCTGCCCTAAGGGCGAATTAGGATCAGGGAGGCCGGCGCGGCCTGCCGGCCGGTACGTAGCGCGGACAGCCGTTGCGGATCGAGATCCGCGAAGGACAAGAGGTCACACCCGTGATTCAGAGGAATTGGACGGACCTGATCAAACCCAACAGGCTCATTGTCGAGCCGGGCGATGACCCGGCGCGCGAGGCCGTCGTGGTCGCCGAGCCGTTCGAACGCGGTTTGGGACTCACTCTCGGCAACGCGCTGAGGCGAATTCTGTTGTCGTCGCTGCATGGCGCGGCGGTCACATCGGTGCAGATCGACGGGGTGCTGCACGAGTTCTCGTCGATCCCAGGCGTGCGCGAAGACCTCACCGATATTATCCTCAACATCAAATCCATCGCGCTTCGCATGCATGGCGAGGGGTCGAAGCGCATGACGCTCAAGGGCACCGGTCCCGGGGAGATCACGGCCGGGATGATCGAGACCGGACACGAGATCGAGATCATGAATCCCGAGCTCCTCATCTGTACCCTGGACAAGGGGACAAAGATCAACATGGAGATGACGGTGGAGGGCGGTAAAGGCTACGTTCCAGCCTCGCAGAGCCGCGCCCCCGATGCGCCCATCGGTTTGATTCCCGTCGACGCGGTGTTCAGCCCGGTGAAAAAGGTCGCCTACAAGGTCGAAAACACCCGCGTCGGCCAGGTTACCGACTACGACAAGCTTTCGATGCGGGTCGAGACCAACACCACGGTCAGTCCGGAAGACGCGGTGGCCCTGGCGGCCCGCATCCTGCAGGATCAACTGCAGCTGTTCATCAACTTCGAGGAGCCCCAGGTCGCTATCGAGGCCGAGGAGCATGCCGAGCTGCCGTTCAACAAGAACCTGCTGCGCAAGGTGGACGAGCTGGAGCTCTCCGTGCGCTCGGCCAACTGCCTCAAGAACGACAACATCATCTACATCGGCGATCTGGTTCAAAAGACCGAGCAGGAAATGTTGCGGACGCCGAATTTCGGCCGCAAGTCGCTGAACGAGATCAGGGAAGTGCTCGACACCATGGGCCTCCATCTCGGCATGGAAATCCTCGATTGGCCGCCGGAAAACATCGAGGAGCTGGCGAAGAAGCTGGAAGAGCCGTACTGATCCGGCCGGCTCGCCGGGGGGCGCGGCCGGGTTCCGGCGAGTCCAGGCCCGGGAGGAGGTACCGACATGCGTCACCGTGTCCGCGGCCGCAAGCTGAACCGCACCTCGAGCCACCGCAAGGCGATGTTCGCCAACATGGCGGTCGCGCTGATCAAGCACGAGCAGATCAAGACCACCCTGCCCAAGGCGAAGGATCTCAGGCGGGTGGTCGAAAGGTTGATTACGCTCGGTAAGCGCGGCGGCCTGCACGCGCGGCGCCAGGCGCTTTCGATCCTCCAGGACACGGGACTCACGGAAAAGCTGTTCACCACGCTGGCGACCCGCTATGCCGACCGGAACGGGGGTTACACCCGCGTGGTAAAGGCCGGGTTGCGTTACGGCGACGCCGCGCCCATGGCGATCATCGAGCTGGTTGACCGCGACCCGGAGGCCAAGGGCAAGGACTCCGGCCCCGTTCCGGGCGGGGAAGAGGAGGCCGCGGCGGCCGAGGCTTAGACTCCGTCACGGTTTGCCACGGATGACCAAGCGAGGCAGCCTGTTGGGCTGCCTCGTGTTTTGTCAGGTGGTACATTATGTTCGGCACGCTGCGGGAGCGGGTCCAGGCCTCCCTCGGCTCGGGCGTCAGAAGCGCGTCAAGCTGTCCCGTGGCGTTTTTCCTGAGTGGTGACGCCGAGTGATTCGGCCACCGCCCTGGCCGTCGCGCAGCCGGTGAGGTAGGCGCCATGGCAGGTGGCGATGAACTCGTGCGAGGCCGCCTCGCCGGCGAAGAATAGCTTATCGTCGATGGCCGCCGCCATGTCGCGCCGGGCGCCGCCGCGGCCCGGCAGCGCGCACGAGTATGCCCCGCGGACCAAGGGATCGCCGTCCCACGCCGAGCAGGTCGTCCTGACGATGTGCTTCTCGATGTCGTTGCCGTAGACGCCTTTAAGCTTTTCGATCGCGTAGTCGGCCATCGTCTGCGGCCCCGAGCGCTCGAGCCACGCGCTGAAGCGGCCGCCGACCAAGCCCACGGCGTGGTCGCGGTCGAACGGGCGGATCTGGAAGGCGATCGACTCGGGCGTCTCGTTGTAGACCGTGAAGCCGTCCCCCTGGTCGGGTCCGAAGACGTCGCGGTCGAATTCGATGCCGATGCGGTTGTGGCTTCCCAGCGGCAGGCTCTCGATCGCCGCGAGCTTCCAGTCGGGAAGCCGCGGTTCGAAGTGGATGTCGCCAGCGCCGAGCACGCCGGTCGAGACGGTGACGATCGCCTTCGCCGCGGTCACCGTGCCCTTCGGCGTCGTCACCCTGATCTCGGGCCCGCCCCAGTCGATGCGCTCGGCGCGCGCATTCAGCGCGACCGGCACGCCCGAGAAGTAGGCGGCGACCAGCGACCCGTAGCCGTCGACCAGCGGCCAGTTCTCGCCCGTGTCGTTGTAGCTCGACGAATCGACCGTCGAAACCTGGTCCGAATCGACCGAGGCGAACATCGAGGTCCACAGGTCGAACATCGGCGTCCAGCGGTCCTCGCGCGCGGTGACCTCGGTGACGGCGACGTCGCGCCCGGCGTCGGCCGCGGCCTTGATCGCCCCGTGGCAGCGCTCGTCGAACGCCTCGCGCTCGCGGCATTCCGCCTCGGTCGCCCAGCGGTCGCCGAGGTGGATGCGCCGCGGAAAGTCGTCCTTGGTGTAGGCGTGACCCAGAGATTCGGCGATTTCCACATAGGGGTTGAGACTCGCCGAATGCATCCAGTGGCAGCCCAGGTCGAAGGGGAAGGCGAAGGCCTCGGTGTCGGTGAAGGCGCGCCCGCCGATGCGGTGCGAGGCTTCGAGCAGAGTCACGCTGAGGCCCGCCTCGCGCGCCGTCCTGGCCGCCGCCAAGCCGGCCGAGCCCGCGCCGATGACGACCAGATCGACCGGCGACGCCGGTTTTCCCATGACCATTCCCTCCCTCGTTCCTACTCTAGCACACCGCCCCGCCCATCGCGCAGCCCCCGGTATTGGGCAAAGACGCGGGTGGCGCGTCCGGCTAAGCTTGGGTCGGGTTCCGGATTGATTGGGAGCCAAACCGCTGAGGGCCGTTCCTGACCCTTTGCGGACATTCAACGTGGCGCGGTTCTATGTCCCCAAATGACCCGAAGGCGACTTTGGCCAGCTAGAGAAGTCTCTTTGTAAGAATCACTTCGTAGTCTTCAAAGCCATAATTCTTGTATGCTTGGCGCGCTGTCTTGTTCTTGCTTTTGATGCAGACGGTCATCCAGTGTAGCCCTTTTGCCAGCATGGTACGTTCGAACTCTCGCATTAGGGCTGTCCCGATGCCTTGTCGGCGCCGTTCGCTCTGGACAAAAAGGTCAGAGATATAGGCACTTCGATCGAACTCTGAAGCGACTAGACAGTCCCCCGCTTTGTGGGCGTAACCTGCCAGCACTCCGACGATTTCTCTGTTTGCCTCAGCGACGAGAAAGACACCCTTGTCGGCGGTCAGCCGGTGGCGGAGATCGGACAGGTAGTCTTCCCAGACATCGCGTCCAGGCCTGAGGGGATATCCGACAATTTCGTGCTCAAAGTCTTGAATGTTCGCCACGGCCTGGCCCAAAGCGGTCCAATCCGCATCTTCTCCAGTTCGAATGGTAAATGTCGCGTGCTTCATGATGTGGAATATATATGGCGTGCGTCACGTAGAACAGGTTACGACCGTTCATGGCTATGAGCTGACATTGCGCCGCGACCCGGCCAGCGTCCGCTGATGGCTATGAGCGGACCTTCGACAAACTGAGACACTACCGTCGGCTGCCTCTTGTTTTATCGGGTGGTACACTATGTTAAGGCCATGTTGAAGGATCCGGGGCGGCAACGGTGGCGGAAGATGGCCGGTTTCGGCGAAAAGCTGAGGACGGGTGGCACGGGCTGGGGGTCCCGCCTGTCGCTCGCGATGCTCGTTGGATCGCTGGTTCTGCTGGTGGCCGGCCCTTGGGCCGAGCCTAGGGCCCAGACCGCCCAGACCAAGGCGGTGCCGGAGACGACGGGCGAGATCGAGCTGTCCTTCGCGGCCGTGGTCAGGCAAGCGGCGCCCGCCGTCGTCAACATCTATACCCGCAGGGTGGTGCGATCGGGGATCGCCTCGCCGCTGTTGAAGGATCCGCTTCTGCGCCACTTCTTCGGCGAGGGCTTCGGCTTCGGCATGCCGCGGGAGCGGGTCCAGGCCTCCCTCGGCTCGGGCGTCATCGTGCGACCGGACGGTTTCCTCGTCACCAACTATCACGTCATCCAGGATAGTGACGAGATCACCGTGGTGCTGGCCGACCGCCGCGAGTTCGGCGCCACCATCCTGCGCACCGACGAGCGTACCGACCTGGCGGTGCTCAAGATCGACACCGGCGGCGAGGAGCTGCCCTTCCTCGAGCTCAGGGATTCGGACGAGCTCGAGGTCGGGGACCTGGTGCTTGCCATCGGCAACCCCTTCGGGATCGGCCAGGCGGTGACCAGCGGCATCGTCTCGGCGCTGGCCCGCACCCAGGTCGGTATCACCGATTTCCGCTTCTTCATCCAGACCGACGCGGCGATCAACCCCGGCAACTCGGGCGGGGCCCTCGTCTCCATGGACGGCCGGCTGGCCGGCATCAACACGGCGATTTTCTCGAGAACCGGCGGTTCGCTCGGCATCGGCTTCGCGATTCCGTCCAATATGGTGGCGACGGTGATCGCCGGCGTGACCAGCGGCGGCCGCCTGGTGCGGCCGTGGCTCGGCGCCAGCGGTCAAAGCGTGACCGCGGACATCGCCGAGTCGCTCGGCTTGGCCAGGCCGGGCGGGGTCATCATCGCCCGGGTCTACCCGGGCGGCCCGGCGGATGGCGCGGGCCTGGAGGTTGGCGACGTGGTCACCGCGGTCAACGGCCGGGAGGTGGAAGACAGCGAGGCTCTTCGGTTTCGCATCGCCACCCTGCCCATCGGCGGCGGCGCGACCCTGGCCTTGCACCGCCGCGGCAGCGATCGGACCGTTACGGTCTTGCTCGAGGCGCCGCCGGAGGATCCGCCGCGCCAGGAGACGATGCTCCGGGGGGCGCACCCGCTGTCCGGCGCGACGGTGGCCAATCTCTCGCCAGCCCTGGCCGATGAGCTTGCCCTCGACCTCTTCGCGCGGGGCGTCGTCATCCTCGACACCGCCCGTGGCAGTCCGGCGCAACGGTTCTTCGCCACGGGCGACATCCTTCTCCGCATCGCCGGCCTCGAGACCGAGACAGTCGATGCGCTCGAGCGCGCCCTGATGCAACCGGCGCGCGTCTGGAACATCGCCCTGCGCCGGGGCGGCAAGGTGGTGAACCTGGCGGTCTCCGGATGAGCAGCCTGTTCGAGGCCCAGGCTCCGCGTCCGCTGGCCGACCGCCTGCGTCCGCGGAGGCTGGATGAAGTCGTGGGGCAGGACCACCTCTTGGCCCCGGACGGCCCGATCGGCCGCATGGCGGCGCAGCGCCGGATCGTTTCCATGATCCTGTGGGGCCCGCCGGGCTCGGGCAAGACCACGATTGCGCGGCTGCTGGCCGATGTCACCGACTTTCATTTCGAGCCCCTGTCGGCCGTGTTTACCGGGGTCGCGGATCTCAGGCGGGTGTTCGATGAGGCTAAGAAGCGCCGCGAGGCCGGCCGCGGCACCCTGTTGTTCATCGACGAGGTTCACCGCTTCAACCGGATCCAGCAGGACGGCTTCCTGCCCTACGTGGAGGACGGCACGGTCACGCTCGTGGGCGCGACCACGGAAAACCCGTCCTTCGAGCTCACCCCGCCGCTCTTGTCCCGCTGTCAGGTATTGGTCTTGAAGCGCCTCGACGACGCCGCGCTCGAGCGCCTGCTCGTCCGCGCCGAGGCCGAAGTGGACCGCCGGCTGCCGCTCGACGGCGACGCCCGGTCCGCGCTCAAGGCCATGGCCGACGGCGACGGGCGGTTTGTGTTGAACCTGGCCGAGGAGCTGTTCGCCCTGCCGCCCGCGGCCGACGACGGAACGGCGGTGCTGGATACGGCCCGGCTCGCCGCCATGGTCCAGCGCCGCGCGCCACTCTACGACAAGGCCCAAGAGGGCCACTACAACCTGATCAGCGCGCTCCACAAGTCTTTGCGGGGCTCGGACGCCGATGCCGCGCTTTACTGGATGGCGCGCATGCTGGCGGGCGGCGAGGACCCGCTTTACATCGCCCGGCGACTGGTGCGATTCGCGGTGGAGGATGTCGGGCTCGCCGACCCCGACGCGCTCGTGCAGGCGCTCGCCGCCTGGGACACCTACGAGCGTCTGGGCTCGCCCGAGGGCGAGCTGGCGCTCGCCCAGTGCGTGATCTATCTGGCGACGGCGCCCAAGTCCAACGCCGCCTACCGCGCCCTTGGCACGGCCCAGGCGGCGGCCAAGAAGACCGGCTCGCTCATGCCGCCCCTGCATATCCTGAATGCGCCGACGCGGCTCATGCGCGATCTCGGCTACGGCAAGGACTACGTCTACGACCACGACACGGAGGCGGCGTTCTCGGGCCAGGACTACTTCCCCGAGGGCATGGAACGGCGCCAATTTTACCGGCCCGCCGACCGCGGCTTCGAGCGCGAGATCAAGAAGCGCCTGGAGTACTGGCGGAAGCTGCGGGAACGAAAGGGTTCCGGCCGGGATCAATAACGTAATGGAGCGATTTTCGCCGCACGCCCGGGGCCTCCTGATCGCAGGAGCCGGGGCCCTCTGTTTCACCCCCGACACCCTCTTGATCCGCCTGGTCGGAACCGGGACCTGGGAGCTGGTGTTCTGGCGCTCGGTCTTCGTGTTATTGGCCATTTCCCTGTTCCTGGGGACCCGGTACGGCCGGACCCTGCCGTCGGTCGTCCGTGCCGGCGGGGCGGCCCTGGTCCTCTCCGCCGCCCTGTCCGTCCTGACCACGGTCCTCTTCATTTTCGCCGTGGCCAACACCCGGGTGGCCAACGTCCTGATCATCCTGAGCACGGCACCCTTCTTCGCCGCCGTCTTCTCCAGGCTCTTCCTGGGCGAGACGGTGCCCCGGCGCACCTGGGCGGCGATCCTGGCGGCGGCCGCGGGAATGGCCATCGTCTTCTACGATTCCCTGGGCGGCGGCCGGTTGACGGGCGATCTCCTGGCCTTCGGCGCCACTTGCGCGGTCGGCGGAAACCTCGTCGTGCTGCGGGGGGCGAAGCGGGTCGACATGATCCCCGCCTATGGCATCGGCGCCGTGGCGGCGGCGGTCTGCTCGGCGCCCCTGGTGACTACTTTCGCCCTTTCGGCCGCCGATCTCGGATGGTTCATCCTCATGGGCATTGTCGTCGCCACCGCCTTCGCCCTGATTATCGTCGGCACCCGCTACCTGGCGGCGCCCGAGGTGGCCTTGCTGTTGCTCCTCGAGACCGTGCTCGGCCCCTTCTGGGTGTGGCTGGTCATCGGCGAGAAGCCGACCTTTTACGCCTTCCTGGGCGGCGCCCTTGTGGTCACGACCCTGATCCTCCATTCCCTGGTCGGGCTGCGGCGGGCTCGCGCGGTGGCCACGTGAGCGGCGTCCAGACCGTCCAGGTGGGGCCGGAGGACAATGGCCTGCGGCTCGACCGCTGGTTCAAACGGCACTTTCCCGACCTCTCCCACGCCCGCCTGGAGAAACTCTTGCGGATCGGCCAGGTGCGGGTCGATGGCGGACGCGCCCGGGCGGGCTTGAGACTCGCCGCCGGCCAGACCATCCGCGTGCCGCCGATTCCCGGGGCCGCGCCGCCGAAACCGCCGCCCCGGCACCCTCGCGTCGATCCCGAGGCGGCGGCCGCGCTGCGCGGCGCCGTGCTCCACCGGGACGACGACGTGCTCGCGATCAACAAGCCGCCGGGCCTCGCCGTCCAGGGCGGCAGCAGGATCACGCAGCATCTCGACGCGATGCTGGAGGCCCTCAGCTTCGAGGCGGGCGAGCGGCCGCGCTTGGTGCACCGCCTGGAC
>JACZXZ010000008.1 GCA_022571365.1 Pseudomonadota bacterium
CTGGCCCGTCAATGTGAACGCCAGGTTCTCGGCGGGCGAACCCGGCTCGGGGGTGAGCGGGGGCACGGCGCAGGTCTCTTGGGTCACGATCCCGGCCTCGGCGCTCACCTCGGCCATTGCCGGCAGGAGCTCGCGCTCCGCGAAGGCCCGCAGACGGCCGGCGACCCGGCCCGGATCGCTCTCGGGCAGCGGGCGGTGCTCCCAGCGGAAGGAGCACGTCCCGGGGATGATGTTCAAGGCCGTGCCGCCCTCGATCAAGCCGACGTTGATGGTGTCGTGGGGCGGCTCGAACTCCGAGCCGGCGGGCGCGGCGGCGCGCATCTCCTCGGCCAGCCGGCTGAGACAAGCGATGAGCTCGGCCGCGACCATCACCGCGTTGACGCCCCGCTCAGGCGCGCTCGAATGGCCCACGCGGCCGGTGACCGTGGTCAAGAAGGCGTAGATGCCCTTGTGCGCGCCCGCCACCTTCATGGCGGTCGGCTCGCCGACGATCGCCAAGCCCGGTTTGGGCAGCTCCGCCTCGAGCTGCCGGATCATGTGGGGAACGCCCAGGCACCCGACCTCCTCGTCGAACGACAGCGCCAGGTAGATCGGCACCTTGAGCTCGCGGGCCAGCATCTCCGGCACCAGCGCCAGCGCCACCGCGAGGAAGCCCTTCATGTCGGCGGTGCCGCGGCCGTACAGGCGGCCGTCCCTCTCGGCCAGCGTGAACGGGTCGCTCTCCCAGGCCTGGCCCGCGGTCGGCACCACGTCGGTGTGGCCCGAGAGCACGACGCCGCCGGGCGCGCGGGGGCCGATGGCGGCCAGCAAATTGGCCTTGGCGCCGGCCTCGTCATGGCTCAGCCGCGCTTCGACGCCGTGGCCCGAGAGGTAGGAGCCGACATAGTCGATGAGCTCGAGATTCGACCCCGACGAGGTGGTGTCGAAGGCGACCAGCCTCTCGAGCATCTGGAGCGGGGTCATGGTCTCGCCGGGCATGGACGGGGCGCTCCCCTTTCAGCCGTCAGCCATTAGCTATCAGCCGTCAGCCATTAGCTATCAGCCCTTGGCCATTAGCTATCAGCCATTAGCTATTAGCCCTTGGCCGCCGGCAAGTCGAGCCGGCGAAGGTCGCGCCCGCCTGCCGGAGCCTTTGGCGAAGGCAGGGCCCGAACCACAACATCAGCTATCAGCTAGCAGCTAACGGCTAACGGCCAACAGCTCCTCAGCCCCGCCAGAACGCGGGCGTGAACAGCACCAGCACGGTGAACAGCTCGAGCCGGCCCAAGAGCATCCCGGCCGCCAAGAGCCACTTGGCGGCGTCGGGCAGCGAGGCGAAGGTGCCGGCCGGACCGATTGTCTCGCCCAGGCCCGGGCCGACATTGGCCATCGCCGACGCCGCGCCCGAGACCGAGGTCAGGAAATCCAGGCCCAGCATGCCGAGGAGAAGCGCCAGCACGGCGAAGCAAACCACGAACAGGAAGAAGAAGCCCATGACCGAGGCGGCCACGGCTTCCGAGATCGGCCGGCGGTTGTAGAGCGGGATGAACACCCCGTGGGGCTGCGTGAGCCGGCTCATCTGGACGCGCGCGGTGGCGTAGAGCACCTGGAAGCGAAAGACCTTGATCCCGCAAGAGGTCGACCCGGCGCAGCCGCCGATGAACATGAACAGGAAGAACGCCGCCAGCGCGAAGCCGCCCCACTGGCTGAAGTCGGTGGTGGCATAGCCCGTGCCGGTGATGATCGAGACCACGTTGAAGGCGGCCTGCCGGATCGCGAGCCCCAGCGCGCTGCCGTTCTCCAGCCACTGCCAGGCGGCCAGGCCCAGGATGCCGACGGCGACGATGGCGAGGAACCACTGGATCTGGCTGTCGCGGATCAAGAGCCCGGGCTTGCCGCGCACCGCCTGCAGGTAAAGCACGAAGGGCAGGGCGCCGGTCACCATGAACACCGTGGCGATCCACTCGATCGGGACGCTGTCGAAATGGCCGACCGAGGCGTCGGAGGTGGAAAAGCCGCCGGTCGCGATCGTGGTCATGGCATGGGCGACCGACTCGAAGCTGGTCATGCCGGCGAGCCGGTACGAGGCGGCGCAGATCGCGGTCAGCGCGATATAGATGAGGCCGATGCCGGCGGCGACCTGGGTGACGCGCGGCAACACCTTCTCCGAGCTGTCGGAGGACTCCATGCGGAACAGCTGCATGCCGCCGATCCGCAAGATCGGCAGCACCCCCACGGCGACGACGATGATGCCGATGCCGCCCAGCCACTGGAGGAGCGCCCGCCACAGGAGGATGCCCGGCGGGGCTGAATCGAGCCCGCTGATCACCGTCGAGCCGGTGGTGGTGATGCCCGACATGGCCTCGAAGAAGGCGTCGGTGAAGCTCAGGCCCAGGTCGGAAAAGGCGAAGGGCAGGGAGGCGAAGGCCGCCAACACCACCCAGCTCGCGGTGGTCAGCACGAAGGCCTGGCGGATCGTCAGCCTGATCCCGCGGGTGCGGTTGGTCAGCACCAGGGCGCCGCCGACGAACAGGGTCAGCGCGGCCGAGAGCGCGAACACCTGCCAGTCGGGATGGCCGACGGCGGCGTCCGCCAGGGCGGGAATGCCCATGGCCACTGCCAGGGTCGCGAGCAGAATGCCAACGATGAAGAAGACCGGGCGAAGATCGATCAAGCTAGGCCCACGATTTGCCGGTGCCAATCGTTCGGCAAGACCCGAGCGCTGTCCAGATCGCCGCGTCGGCCCAACCCCGCGGCCGGACGCCACGCCTTGGCGCCTGGGGCCGGTCCGCCGCCGCTCGGCTACACGTTGGACAGCCGTTCGGTTGTCGGATTACCGATCATGGCGAGGAATTCCCGCCGCGTCGAGGGGTCAGTGCGGAACTCGCCCAGCATGTGGCTCGTGACCATGACCGCGCCGGGCTTGTGGACGCCGCGCGTGGTCATGCACTGGTGGGCAGCTTCGATCACCACCGCCACACCCTTGGGCTCGAGGACCTGTTGGATGGTACTGGCGATCTGCACGGTCATCTTCTCCTGGATTTGCAGCCGTTTGGCGTAGACCTGGACGAGCCGCGCCAGCTTGCTGATGCCGATGACGCGCCGCTTCGGCAGATAGGCCACGTGGGCCTTGCCGATGATCGGTGCGATGTGGTGCTCGCAGTGGGATTCGAAGCGGATGTCGCGCAACATCACCATTTCGTCATAGCCGTCAACTTCCTCGATCGTCCGTTCCAACAGCGCCACCGGATCGATCTCATAGCCCGAGAAGAACTCTTCGAAGGCGCGCACGAAACGTTCCGGCGTCTCGGTGAGGCCCTTGCGGTCCGGGTCGTCGCCGGCCCAACGGATGAGGACACGCACCGCCGCCACCGCCTCCTCGCGGCCCGGCTTCAAGCGCGCAGGATCAGCCGGCCGGGGGGATTCTGGGACGGCGTCGAGCTTGGATGTCTTGGATACTGCCACAGCTTCCTCCCTTCTTATCTCCGTCTCACCCTTACCGTCCCCCTTGCCGGCGCCGGCCGTGGGCCGCGGCCGAGTCAAGCCTCGGGGATTTACCGTCCATGGCTGGAAAGTCAAGGGGGCGACGCTGCCGGCGGACACAACCGTCCCCCCAGGCGCGGGCCGCGCGCCACCGCGGCCAGGGGCTCAGAGACGCTCGGTCCATCCGCTCCTTATCCATCCCGTCAGGGCCTAATGAATCCGCGCCGACTCGTGCGGGCTGTCGAGCGAGAAGGCGGGGATATCGACTTTGAACTTCTGCCCGGACGCGGTTGTCATCTCATAGGTCCCCACCATGATGCCTGAAGGCGTCGGCAGCGGTGTGCCGCTCGTGTATTCGAAGGCCTCCCCAGGCTGTAGAATCGGCTGCTCACCGACCACGCCGGCGCCGCGAACCTCCTGGACGCGGCCTTGCGCATCGGTGATCTTCCAGTGACGGTTAAGCAGCTGCACGGTCTCCGCGCCCTGGTTTTCGATGCGCACTTGATAGGCCCACATATAATGATCCTCGTCCGGCGTGGACTGTTCATCCAGATAGAACGGCTTGACCTTCACCGTGATCGAATGAGTAGTTTTCACGTACATGTTATAAAACCCCAGGTTGTTGCCGGAGTCCACTGAAGAAAGTCTGCCGACGGCTCATTTTAAGGCAAGAGTTTGCTTTGTCTAGGCCGCTTTCAGGGTTGCCGGCACCGTTCCCGCCGCGCCGACGGCGCCCCGGCGCACCCCGAAGGCTAGCGAAACAGGATTTCAGTCCGCCGATTCCGCGGCTCGCGTACCTCATCCGGGGTCGGCACCTGGGGGCGGGACTCGCCGAGTCCTATGGCGGTCAGGCGGACCGCCGGAAGGCCGGCCCGGATCAGCGCCTGGCGGACCTCGTCGGCGCGCTTGAGCGACAGGGTCATGTTGTAGCCTTCCGGCCCGGCCCGGTCGGTGTGGCCGATGATGGTGATGGCCGGGGCCGCGAGCTCCGAGGCCTTGGTCGCGGCCGCCACGACCGCGGCCGCGCCGGCGGCGCCGATCTCGGCGCTGTCAAAGTTGAAATATATCCGGTAGCCGTCGGGCGGTGCGGCGGGCGCCATCGCCTGTTCAACCCTGGCGAGCGCCGTGTTAAACCCGTTGCGGCACCGGGCGATGTGGTCCCATTGGAAGTTTTCCTCCTGCTGTTCCACCCAGCAGTCGAACCTGGCCTGGGCGAGGGCGGCCTGCTCGGGCGCGGCTGTCCGTCCTCCGGCCTCAAGCGCGGCGACCAGCCGCCGCCGGGCGCCGTCCAGCTCGGCGCGCTTGTCCGGCGGAAGTTTCCAGTCGGCCGGATCTTCCGGCGGCATCACCTCCCCGCGGCTCGCGCGATAGCCTTTGACCGCGAAGTGCTCCGCGTCGACGAAGTCCTGCATCTGGTCGCGCTCGAATTTGGCGAAGTCGATGTACTCGCGGGCCAGCGTCTGGGTAAAGCCGGAGCCCTTGGCCGGCGCCTGGCTGAGCGCCTCCAGGTTCCAGCTGGCACAGCCTGACGCCAGCGCGCCGATGGCAATGGCTAAAAACGGTTTGAGAGTTCCTGTCACGCGCATTTTGCCTTCCTTTCGGTGTGTGCGGTGTATGCCGTGGTTGGCGCGCGAGTCACCGGGCCCACAGGCTCCGCGCGCGCTTACCCTGGGTCAGCGCTAGCACACTCGTTGGGCGAAGGCGTGGCCGATTGTGTCGAAAGCTGGGCGATGCCGGGGTTTTGTTGCGGCAGCGTGGTCAGGCGGCGGCCAGGGCCTGGGCCAGGTCCTCCTTGATGTCCTCGACGTCCTCGAGGCCGACCGAAAGCCGCACCAGGGCGCCGGTGATGCCGAGATGCGCGCGTTCTTCCTCGCTCAGCCGCTGGTGCGTGGTCGTTGCCGGATGGGTGATCAAGCTCTTGGCGTCGCCCAGATTGTTCGAGATGTCGATGAGCTTGAGCGCGTTCAAGAAGCGGAAGGCACGCTTCTTGCCGCCGTCGACCTCGAAGGACACGATGCTGCCGGCGTCCTTCATCTGCGCCTTGGCGAGGGCGTGCTGCGGGTGGTTCGGAAGGCCGGAGTAGATCACCCGGCGGATGCCCCGCTCGCCGCTCAGGAACGCGGCAATTTCGCCCGCCCCGGCGCAGTGGCGCGCGACCCTGAGCTCCAGCGTCTCCAAGCCTTTGAGCAGCAGCCAGGCGTTGAACGGGCTCAAGGCCGGGCCGGTGTGACGCAGGAAGGGCTGCAGCTCCTCCTCGATGAAGGTGGCGTCGGCCAGGATGGCGCCGCCCAGCGACCGGCCCTGGCCGTCGATGTGCTTGGTCGCCGAGTAGACGACGATGTCGGCGCCGTACTCCATCGGCAGCTGCAGCATCGGCGTGGCGAGCACGTTGTCGACCACGAGCCGGGCGCCGGCGGCGTGGGCCAGCTCGGCGACGGCGGCGAGGTCGATGATCTCGAGCGTCGGGTTGGAGGGGCTCTCCAGGAAGACACAGGTGGTTTTCTCGCTGAGCGCTTCCCGCCACTGGTCCAGATCGGTGCCGTCGACCATGACCGACTCGATGCCGTAGCGGGGCAACAGCTCCGCGACAATGTACTGGCACGAGCCGAACAGCGCGCGGGACGAGACGATCCGGTCGCCGGCCTTGAGCTGGCACATCAGCGAGGCGAACACCGCGGCCATGCCGCTGGCGGTGGCGCGCGCGGCCTCGGCCCCCTCGATCAGGCACATGCGTTCCTCGAACATGGCCACGGTAGGGTTCGAGAAGCGGGAGTAGATGAAGCGTTCCGTCTCGCCCTTGAAGGCCGCCTCGGCTTGCTCCGCCGCCTCGTAGACGAAGCCCGAGGTGAGGAACAGGCCCTCGCATGTCTCCCGGAAGCTGGACCGCTTGAGGCCGCCGCGAACGAGCCGTGTGCGCAGGCGCCACGCCTGCGCCTCGCCGCCTTTGGCCGACTTTTCCCCGTCGGCCTTCCCGTCAGTTGAAGGGGTGTCTGCCATCCTCGCCTCCTGGTGCGCCGCGGCCCCGAGCCGCACTGCCGCCGCCGCCACAAAAAAAAGCCCCGGCCGGATCGGTCAGGGCTCCATCGCGCTCCGACCTTTTAGCAGGTTGTTTTACGTGGCCGCAAGCCGGTCGGGGCAAATCGCCACGTAGGCCCAGGGTGTAGTCGCTCGGGCCCGCCCTGTCAAGGAGCCGGGAGGGCCGCCTTCATGGGTCGGGCGTCATTTCGCCAGGGTGCTGCACGAGCCGCCGCCGAGCACGCAGAATCGGGCGCAATGGGGGTGGTTGAGCTTCACCTCCCGGTCCGCCTCGGCAAGAGTGTGCCCGAGTTCGAACTGGAGGTCATAGGGCAGCAGGGTGCAGGGCAACACCGTGGGATGATCCGCGCCCTTGCGTTTGACCACCATGCGCGAGGTCGCGCACATCACCGAGTCCGGGTCGACGCCCAGGATTTCCCAGCAGGCCTCCGTGATCTCCGGCACGTCGAGCCGTTCGTCCATCTCGGGGAAGAGGATGAGCGCGACGGGGTCGCTCGCGTCGAGCCGGATGCCGGAGGCGGCGAACAACCGCGCATAGCCCCGGCGCAGGGCGGCCTCCGGCTCGTCCCAGCAGGTGCGTCCGGCGAGACGCATGGCGAACCCGTTGTCGGACAGCCAGCGGAGGCCGTCGAGGGTCCTGGCCCAGGAGTTGGCGCCGCGCAGGCGCTCGTGCAGCGCCTGGGTGTAGTGGTCCAGGGAGACGCGAATCACGAGCCGGTCGCCGAATCGCTGGTGAAGGTCGATCAGCCGGGCCGCGCATTTCATCATCGGTCGCATGGCGTTGGTCAGCACCAGCGTCTGGTAGCCTCGCCCCAGCGCGGCCTCCAGCATGGCGATGATCTCCGGGTTCATGAACGGCTCGCCGCCGGTGAAGCCGATCTCTTGCGTGTCCCCGCCCTCGCGCCCGATTTCGTCCAGATAAGCCACGACCTCATCGGCCGTGATGTAGACCAGCCGGTCGTTGGTCGGGCTCGACTCGATGTAGCAGTTCACGCAGGTGAGGTTGCACAGCGTGCCGGTGTTGAACCACAGCGTCTCGAGCGCGTTGAGGCGGACCGATGCGCGCTTGGCGCCGGTCGCGGTTCGGTCGGGGTCGCGGAACTTGGCGGGCTCGAGATGCGGCGACGGCTGGGCGGCGAGGCTGGTCATGACACTCCTTCGAAGAGCCGGTATCGGGTGGCTTGCCCGGGGAAGTAACGGCCGTTTTTTGTCCGGATTCGCCCCCCATTTAGCCAAGGGCTTCGCTCTAGTGCAACCATATTTGAATCATAACTTCGTGGTCGGCAAGAACGGAGGCTTCGGACCGTCGGCTGCGATAGCGGGCCGGGCGGCTCCCCCTTGCGCTTGCGGCGTGACCGGCGCGCACTATAATAACGCCGTCTGCCGTGGTCGGGCCAACGCCCGGCCGGCGGCGGCCGCTCATCCGGGCGGGTGTAGCTCAGTGGCAGAGTAGGAGCTTCCCAAGCTCAAGACGGGGGTTCGATTCCCCTCACCCGCTCCAACCCCTCTTCGTCTTATCCCGTGGAAGGTAGCATTGGGCGAGGCCGCCGAGGTGCAGCCGGGCTTTGCCGTGTGGGCGTGAAAGGGCCTGGGCGAGCAGGGGGGGACTTCGGCCTGGACCCGACCTAGAAGGCCGCTACCCGCCCAGGCAGTCGCGGAACGAGGCGGCGAGGTCGGCCATGAGGGCGAAATAGGCCTCGGGTCCGGGTGCCAGTCCGGCGCCCAGGGGGTCGAGAACGCCGGTCCTCGCGCCCGTCCCTTCGATCACGGTCCTGACCAGGGCCGGTTCGAACTGCGGTTCGGTGAAGACACAGCGCACCCCGAGAGCCTCGATTTTGCGGCGGACCTCGCTGAGCCGTCTCGCCCCCGGCTTGCGCCCCGGATCCGGGGCGAGGGCGGCCACATGGAAGAGGCCGTAGCGCCGCTCGAAATAGCCATAGGCGTCATGGAGAACCACATAGGGCACCTCCCTGACCGGCGCCAGGGTGCGCCGGAGCTCCGCGTCCAGGGCCTCGATCCGGGCCAAAAGCCGCTCGCCGTTCGCGGCGTAGCCTGTCCCGTTCGCCGGATCGACCCGGATGAGCGCCGCCACGGCCGCTTGCACGATCGCCCGCGCGTTGTCGGGGTCGAGCCAGATGTGGGGATCGGTCCCGCCAGGCCGATGGGCGCGTGGGTCCCCCTCCGGACCCGGTTCGCCGCCGCGTCCCTCTCCCGCCGCATCCTCGCCCGGCAGCCGGGTGATGCCCTGGGCTTCGCCGAGTTCGACGATGAGGGCGTCCGCGCTCAACGCCTTGAGCGGCTTCTCGAGGAAGGTCTCCAGAGCCCCGCCGATCCAGAACACCAGCCGGGCCCGGCTCAGGCTCCCTGCCTCGGACGGTCGAAGGGAATAGCTGTGGGGCGAGGCGCCGCCCTTGACGATCAGCTTCGGCATTCCGATACCCGCCATGACCCCGGCCACCAGGGAATGGACCGGCTGGATGCTGACCACGACCGCGGGCTCGGCCGCGCCCGAGCCGGCGGTGGCCGCCGCCAGGGCGAGAGCGGCCAGGCCCGGGGACAGGAGGGTGCGGGCCAGGCGCCGCATAAGAAGTCCTCGCCGTGCCCCGAGGGCCGGGTCGCGGGCCTTCGGGCCGTACGCCGGGTCTAGGGCCTTCGGGCCGTACCGCGTCACGGACCGTTCCATTGGTCGTCCAAGTGGTTCCATCGGTCGTTCACAGGGCCTCGCCTTCGGTGCGCGGGGATGGATGCCGGCCGGTTGCGGGGCCGTTGCCGACTCTTCCAGACGCATCCGCGACGCATCCGCGCCCCTCGCTCGGGGTTCCTCGGGTCGATGTTCGGCGGCGCGTCTTCTCGTCCTCTCGAGCCATTTGCGCCCTTAGCGCGAGGGGAGCCACGGTGTTTCGAATAAGAAGCCGCAGTGTTGCGAATAAGGAGCCGCGGTGTTGCGAATAAAAGGAATCGCTATTCTTCATAAATTGATATGATATATCATATCATGAGTTGGCGACACAGTTCCTCCATGGTTGGCCTCGGCGTGGGGGCTGTGGGCCCTGCGATCCAGCCGGATTGGCCGGAGACGGACGAGGCACCGGTTTCATGAAGGGCGCTTTTGACTTCCGGCACGATTGAGGCGGGGATGACGCGTAAACCACCGGCCAGCCAACAGCCTTTCGCAGCCGCGGATCACGACCATCAGGGCTGCGTCGACGCGGCGGTCGCGGCGGCGGTGGAGATATGCGCCGGGCGGGGTGCGCGGCTCACCAAGCTGCGCCGCCGCGTCCTCGAGCTGGTGTGGGGCAGCCACGGTCCGGTCGGCGCCTATGCCATCCTCGAGCGGCTCGGACGGGATGGCCGCAGGGCGGCGCCGCCGACCGTCTATCGGGCGCTGGGGTTTCTGGTCGACCAGGGGCTGGTTCACCGCATCGAGTCCCGGAACGCCTATGTCGGATGTCCCGACCCGGGCGAGTCCCATGTCGGGCAGTTTCTGATCTGCCGCGTCTGCGGCGCCGCGGCCGAGCTGGACGACGGGCGCATTCATGCGGCCGTCGTCCGCGGCGCCAGGGATGTGGGCTTCCGGGTCCAGCATCAAACCATCGAGGTCATGGGCCTGTGCCCCTATTGCCAGGCGCGCCGGACGGACGCCCCCGATGACGGCTGACTCGCATCAGGCCGCGATCCTGGCGGAGGCGAGCGGCGTCGACGTCGCCTTCGGCGGGCGCCAGGTTCTCGCCGGCGTCGACCTGGCTGTCCATGAAGGCGAGATCGTCACCCTGATCGGTCCCAACGGTGCCGGCAAATCCACCCTGGTCAGGGTCGTCCTCGGCCTCCTACGCCCGCTGCGGGGCAGCGTCTTCCTCCGCGCCGGCACGCGTATCGGGTATGCGCCCCAGCATGTGGCGATCGACCGCACCCTGCCGCTCACCGTGCGCCGCTTCGTCAGCCTCTCGGGCGCGCCGGCGCGCGCGACCATTCTGGCCGCGCTCGACGAGGTCGGCGCCGCCCGCGTCATCGACAGCCCGGTCCAGGACATTTCCGGCGGTGAGTTCCGGCGCGTGCTGCTCGCCCGCGCCCTGCTGCGCGAGCCCGACCTCCTGGTCCTCGACGAGCCGGTCCAGGGCGTCGATATGACCGGTCAGGCCGAGCTGTTCGAGCTTATCTCCGAGATCCGGCGCCGGCGCGGCTGCGGCGTGCTCATGGTGTCCCACGATCTCCACCTGGTCATGGCGGCGACCGACCAGGTTGTCTGCCTGAACAGCCACGTCTGCTGCACCGGCCACCCCGAGGCGGTCAGCCGGCACCCGGCCTATCTCGCCCTGTTCGGGCCGCGGGTGGCCGCCGAGCTTGCGCTTTACGCCCATCGTCACGACCACCGCCACGATGCGGCCGGCAAGGTGGTCCCGATCGGGTCGGGCGACACCGGGTCGGAGGACGGGGGCCGCGCCCGTGGATGACTTCCTCGTGCGGGCGCTTCTGGGCGGCCTTGGCGTGGCGGCGGTGGCCGGGGCGCTCGGCTGCTTCGTGGTGTGGCGGCGGATGGCCTATTTCGGCGACGCGCTCGCCCACTCGGCCTTGCTGGGCGTCGCCCTCGGGATTCTCCTGAACGTCGAGCTGAGCGCCGGGGTCATCGTGGTCTGCGTTCTGCTGGCGTTGATCCTGGTGGCGTTGCAACGGCTGAGATTGCTCGCGAGCGACACGCTCTTGGGCATCCTGGCCCACAGCGCGCTCGCCCTTGGACTGGTGGCCGCCGCCTTCATAGCGCCCATGAGGTTCGATCTGTTGTCCTACCTGTTCGGAGATATCCTGGCCGTCACCGTCACCGATCTTTACTGGATCTATGGCGGCGGCATGGTGGTGCTGGCGGTGCTGGCGGCGATCTGGCGGCCGCTGCTGGCGATCACCGTGGACGAAGAGCTGGCCCAGGTCGACGGGGTTCCGGTGGTCGCCGTGCGCCTCGCCTTCATGTTGCTGATCGCCGTCGTCATCGCCATCGCGCTGAAGATCGTGGGCGTTCTCTTAATCACCTCGCTCATGATCATTCCGGCGGCGACGGCCCGGCGCCTGGCCCGCACGCCCGAGCAGATGGCGGTTTATGCCGGCCTCATCGGCTGCCTGGCCGTGGCCGGCGGGCTCGCCGGCTCGCTCGCCTGGGACACGCCTTCGGGGCCATCGGTGGTGGTCGCCGCCGCGCTGATCTTTACCTTGAGCGCCCTCGCGCCCCGGCGCCGCGGCCGCGCGCCGTTGCCGTAGGCCTCTCTTTGCCCGGGGGTCACGCGCAGCGCGACGTGCAGCCTGGGACTCGCCGACGGCCGCAGGTCCGCCGACCGCCGGCCCGCCGGCTCGCAGACCTGCCGACCTCAGGTTCTCCCGCAGCCCAGTATCAGGTCGATTCAGTATCAGGTCGCTTCAGTATCAGGTCGATTCCGTGTCGGGGGACGGCACGGACCCCGGCGGCTCGGGCGGCTCGGGCGGCTTGCGCTTGCGCCGGATGATGATGTCGCCGTCTTCCGTGATCTCGGGCGCCTCGTATTGCGGGATGGACTGGAGCAGCGCCTCGAGGGCGCGCAACAACTGCTCGAATCCCTCGCGCGCCAGCTCCTCCGCGCGCTCCCGATCGCCTGTGCCGGGGTCCGCCGCCTGGGCCGGGACCGGCCCGGCGACGGCCAGGGCGGCTATCAGGATCCAGATGGCGAGACCGTGCCGCATGTCTCTTCCTTCGCGTGCCGGTGCCGGGGCCATGTGGCCCCCGTCGGTCAACGCGGGCTGGTAAACATCTATATAGCAAGCCGAGCCATGGAAGGGCCCGGGTTGCGCGCCGCGGCATCGGGCGGCACGCTTTGCGCGGGTCTCACCGCTTGACTGCGGGCGTGCGGGCGGCCCCGAGCTCGTGGGTGACCCACAGCGCGGCCGTGAACAGGATCAACGCGCCGGCCTGATGGGCGGCGGCCAGCGGCACCGGCACGATCAGCAGCAGCGTCCAGATGCCGAGCGAGAGTTGTACGGCCGTGGCCGCAAGCAATGCGTGGACGGCGAATCGGGCCCTGGGCGCCAGCGCGGCGCTACGGGCCCGCACCCAGAACGCGACCACCGCCAGCGCGGCGGCGAGCGCCAGCACACGGTGGTCGAACTGGACCGTGGCGATGTTTTCGAAAAAGTTCCGGGGCTCCAGCTCGAGCACGTCCGCCGGGATCAGCCGCCCGTCCATCAGGGGAAAGGTGTTGTAGGCGAGGCCGGCGTCGAGCCCGGCGACGAATCCGCCCGAGAGCACGGTGATGAACACCAGTCCCGTGAACCCCGCGGCGAAGCGCCGCAAGGGGCGATGGGCCGCGCTCACCCCGCCTTCTCGCGCCGGAAAAATGAGCCCCAGTGCGACCCACAGGGTGTAGCCGTAGATCAGGAACGCGGCGCCCAGATGGCCGGTCAGCCGGTACGGGCTGACATCGGGGTCATCGGCGAGGCCGCTCTCGACCAGGTACCAGCCCAACAGGCCCTGGAGCCCGCCCAGGACAAAGATGACGATGAGCTTCGCCTTCAGCGTCCCGGCCAGCCGGCCGCGGATCAGGAAGTAGACGAAGGGGACGAGAAAGGTGAGCGCGATGGCGCGGCCCCACATGCGGTGGGCGTATTCCATCCAGAAGATCGATTTGAATTCCATGAGCGTCATGGCGTCGTTGAGCTGTTGATACTCGGGATGCTGTTGGTATTTGGCGAAGACCGTCTGCCACTGGGTCTCACTCAAGGGTGGAAGCACGCCCATCAGCGGCCGCCATTCGACCATCGAAAGCCCGGCGTGGGTGAGCCGTGTGACGCCGCCCAATACCACCATGGCGAAGATCATGGCGCAGCACAGCAAGAGCCAGGCGGCGATCGGCCAGTCCCGGGCCGGCGGGCTCGTCTCCGAGATGGCGAGGGGTTGAACCATGGCTTCCCCGGCGGCGTCTTGGCTTAAAGAAGCGAGCATAGAAGTGACGCCTCTCGCGCCAACAGGCAAGAGCCAATGGGCAAAGCCCAAGACGCTTGACCCCCCTGGTTCCGAGGCGGCCCGAGCCCCGCCGGATGGTTGTCCGGCTGCCTCACATCCCCTGAGCGGCGGAAGGTCTCGGATCACGGCGCCGTTCGTATAAAACACAGGATTTTTTTGTTATAAGTGACAATTTACATTTTTAATCTTGATCTTTTCAAAAAATACACGACAATTACGCGATAAGGCGAATTCTACACGTTTAAAAGGTGCTTTAGCGGGCGCGCCATGCCGGACACCCAGAAGCTCTCCAAGGTCGAAGCCATAAAGGAAGGCAGCCGTTATCTCCGCGGCACGATCGTCGCGGATATGGCCAACGAGTCCACCCCCTTTCCGGAGGCGGATTACCAGGTTCTGAAATTCCACGGCACCTACCAGCAATACGACCGGGACACGGCGACGGAGCGCAAGCAGCGCGGGCTCCAGAAAGAGTATCAGTGCATGGTCCGCGTGAAGATTCCCGGAGGACGGCTGACCGCCGACCAGTACCTGGCCGTGGATGCGCTGGTCGGCCGATACGCCAATGGCAGCCTGAGGATCACCACCCGGCAGGGCTTCCAGCTTTACGGTGTCATCAAGGCCGACCTCAAGGCCACCATCGCCGACATCAACGCCACGCTGCTTACCACTCTGGGCGCCTGCGGCGATGTGGTCCGCAATTTGACCACCAACCCGGCTCCGATTCGCGATGCCGTTCACACGCGGCTGGAAGAGGACGCCCGCATGCTGGCCAGGGAACTCGCGCCCCGCACGCGGGCCTACCATGAGATCTGGATCGATGGCGAGAAGGTGGACACCGGCGAGGAGGACCATGAGCCCCTGTACGGCAGCACCTATCTTCCCCGCAAGTTCAAGATCGGCCTGTCGACGCCGGACGACAACGCGATCGACGTTTTGACCCACGATATCGGCATCATCGCGCTGTTCGAGGGCGAGCGGCTCACCGGCTACAACCTCGCTTTGGGCGGCGGATTCGGCATGACTCACAACAAGCCGAAGACCTATCCCCGGCTCGCCACGCCCATTGTGTTCGTCGAGCCCGATGACCTGCTCCGAGCGGTGAAGGCCGTTATTGAATTACAGCGCGACCACGGTGACCGTTCCGACCGCAGGCACGCGCGACTCAAATATCTGGTCGACGACAAGGGGGTCGCCTGGATCAAGACGACGTTGGAGGACTATTTCGGGGCGCCGCTCGCGGATCCGCGTCCCATGGGCGAATTCAAGGTCGTGGATCACATGGGATGGCACGCCCAGGGTGACGGCTTGTGGTATCTGGGTGTTCCGGTCTCCAGCGGCCGCATCGTCGACCGCAACGGCAGCAAGTTGCGCACCGCCCTGCGCAAGGTGTTCGAATCGCACCGGACCGATCCCATCCTGACCCCCAACCAGGACATCATTCTGAGCGACATTGCGCCGGATGACCGAGCTCCGATTGAGGCCCTTTTGCGCGACCACGGTGTTCCGTTCGCCGAGGACTGGTCGCCGGTCAAGCGGTGGGCCCTCGCCTGTCCGGCCCTGCCGACCTGCGGCCTGGCGTTGACCGAGGCCGAACGGGTCAAAGACTCGCTGATATCGGATATCGAACAGGCCCTTGCCCGCCACGGGCTGGCCGACGAACTCCTGAGCGTCCGGATCACCGGCTGCCCGAACGGCTGCGCCCGTCCTCATAACGGGGACATCGGCCTGGTCGGCCGCATGCCTGGCTACTACGTCCTTTATGTCGGCGGCGACTTCGCCGGCACCCGGCTCAATACCAAGCTGTTGGACAAGGTCGCGCTCAAAGACATCGTCCCGACGCTGGAGCCCCTGTTCGCCTTCTTCGCCCGGGAGCGAAAGCCGGGAGAGGCCTTTGGCGACTTCTGCCACCGGCATGACCCGGAGGTGCTGCGCCAAGAGATCGAGCGGGCCGCGGCCCCCTCTGTGGCCGAGGTGGTGTGATGTATCCGATCACGCTCGACATCACTCGGCTGAAGATTGTGCTTGCCGGCGACGGCAGCGCCGCCGTCCGGCGTCTCGCCGGGTTGGATGCGGCCGGCGCGGGCGATGTCGTGGTGTTTGCGGAGCGGCTGGACGCCGCGCTGGTCGAGGCCGCGGGTTCCCGCCTGGTCCGGCGTCTGCCCACCGGCCAGGATTTTGTCGGGGTAAGCCTGCTCCTGGTCGCCGGGCTCGAGGAAGCCGCCGCCGCGCCGCTCGTTGCCATGGCCCGCGCCTTGGGCGTCCTGGTCAATGTGGAGGACCGCAAGCCGTGGTGTGACTTCCACGTGCCTTCGATCGTACGCCGCGGCGACTTGCAGATCGCGATCTCGACCTCGGGCCGCAGTCCCGGCCTGGCGCGTCGGCTTCGGCGTTTCCTCGAGTCCCTGTTCGTGCCCGGATGGGCGTCGCACCTCGACGAGCTCGCGGCCCGGCGGGAGCAATGGCGCGCGGAAGGCGCGGATCCCGCGGCCGTCAGCCGCCTGACCGACGATCTGATCGACCGGCGGGGCTGGCTCCGATGACCGGGGGTGACAACCGTTCGGTCCGGGCCCGGGCCCGGGCCCGGCACCGGGCGCTTAGCCGCGCCTACGGTCACCTCGACGGCCTCGAGCTGTTGCGGGTCATGATCGAGGATGAATTTCCGGGGCGCATTGCGCTGGTTTCTTCCTTCGGGGCGGAGGCGGCGGTCCTGCTCGACCTGGTCGCCCAGGTGAATCCGGCGACGCCGGTCGTTTTCCTTGACACCGGCAAGCTGTTTCCCGAAACCCTCGCCTACCGGCGCCGGTTGACAGCGCATCTCGGCCTTACCAACTTGCATACCATCCAGCCCGATGTTCAGGAGCTTGCGGGGCGAGACTCGGACGGCAGCCTATGGCGGCGGAACCCCAATTCCTGCTGTTACCTGCGCAAGGTCCTGCCGCTGGAGCGCGCGCTCGCCGGCTTCGAGGCGTGGATCAGCGGCCGCAAGCGTTTCCACGGCGCCAACCGCTCCGGGATCGAGACCATCGAGGCCGTCGACGGACGGATCAAGGTCGACCCGTTGGCCCAGTGGTCGAGGGAGGATGTGGAGATGGCTTTCGTGACCCGCAACCTGCCGCGCCATCCGTTGGTGGATGAGGGATACCTGTCGATCGGATGCCAGCCCTGCACCACCCGGATTGGGTCCGAGGCGGACCTGCGCGCCGGGCGCTGGGAGGGTAGCGAGAAGACCGAGTGCGGCATTCACAAGGCGGGATGGTCCGGGGCATGAGTGACCTCGGCGCGCTGGAAAGCCAGAGCATCTACATTCTGCGCGAGGCCTACAACAAGATCGACAAGCTGGGCATGCTGTGGTCGGTCGGCAAGGACTCGAACGCGTTGTTGTGGCTGGTGCGCAAGGCGTTCTTCGGCCGCGTGCCGTTTCCGGTCATCCACATCGACACCTCCTACAAGATGCCTGAGATGATCGCCTTCCGCGACCGGTTCGCCAAGGAGTGGGGCCTCGACCTTATCGTCGGCCAGAACACCGAGGCGCTCGGCCAAGGCATGAACCACACACGGGGACGGGTGGTCTGTTGCACGGCGCTCAAGACCGACGGACTCAAGGCCATCGTCGAAGAGCACGGCTTTACCGGCATCATCGCCGGCATCCGCCGCGACGAGGAGGGCACCCGCGCCAAGGAACGGGTGTTCAGCCCCCGGGGCGAGAACGCGGAGTGGGATTTCCGGGATCAGCCGCCGGAGCTGTGGGATCAGTTCAAGACCGAGTTCCCGCCGGGCACCCATGTGCGCATCCATCCGCTCCTGCATTGGACCGAGATCGATGTCTGGCGCTACATCCGGTGTGAGAACATCCCGGTCGTGGACCTCTATTTCGCGCGCAACGGCAAACGCTACCGGTCCCTGGGTTGCGCGCCCTGCACCTTCCCGATCGAGAGCTCGGCCTCGACCGTGGACGAGATCATCGCCGAGCTCGAGAACAGCCGGGTTCCGGAGCGCTCGGGCCGCGCCCAGGACCACGAGGCCGAGGACGCCTTCGAACGCCTGCGCGTCGACGGTTACATGTAAGGGTTCTCAAGGGTTTTAAGGGCGCGCCCGCCGATCGCCAAGGGCGAAGGCCGGGGTATGCCGCGTTTTATACGCGCTGGCCACACATCCTGTTTGCGCGAGTGGGCAAAGCCGCTTCCAAGCTCGGCGGGCCGGGTCAAACGGCGCGCTCGACTCGGCCGATCCTGCCTGTGTTTTCCAGCCGGACGGTCAGACGCCGGAGCGCTTCTTCACCCTGGCCATGTAGGCGGCTGCGGCCGCAAGCGCCAGCCGGCGCGGCATGATCCGGCCAATCCAAGTCGTGAAGCGGGCCGTGGGCCCGACCACATGGACGTGCCGGCGTCCCAGGGCGGCCAGCGCTTCGTCGTCGGCGCCCGGAGCGGTTGCCGTGTCCGCTTGGTGGTTGGAGACGCGGCGTTTCTCGGGCCCGGGTTGTTTGACAGGCGGGCGGGCGAGACGGGCTGTTGATAAAACCGCACCGCTGTGATTGGTTCTCGCGGCACACTCGCGTTAAGGAAGGGTGGCGGACGCCGCCGCCTGTTCTTATGCCAGCTTTCTTTGCCAAGGCCGGACGTGCCCGCCATGGTCAACTTTCGAACCCTTGACGATCTTGATGTTGCGGGCCGGCGCGTGCTGGTGCGCGGCGATCTCAACCTGCCGATGAAGGATGGCAGGGTGGCCGACACCACGCGTATCGACCGGCACGCGCCGACGCTCGTGGAGCTCGCGGACAGGGGTGCCCGCGTCATCGTGCTGTCCCATTTCGGACGGCCCAAGGGCAGGGTCGTCCCGGCGCTGTCGCTGCGTCCCGTGGTGGCGCCCTTGAGCGCGGCGCTCGGAGGCCGCCCGGTCGCCTTCGCCGAGGACTGCGTCGGGCCCGCCGCGGAGCGGATCGCGGCCGGCCTCGGACAAGGCCACATCGCCCTCTTGGAGAACCTCCGCTTCCACCCCGGCGAGGAGGCCAATGACCCGGACTTCGCCGGGAAGCTCGCAAGCCTTGGCGAGATCTACGTGGACGACGCGTTTTCCTGCGCCCACCGCGCCCACGCCTCGGTCGAGGCCATCGCCCGTCTGTTGCCCGCCGCGGCGGGCCGTCTCATGCAGGCGGAGATCGAGGCCCTTGAGCGGGCGCTCGAGACACCCGAGCGGCCGGTCGCGGCGCTCGTCGGTGGGGCCAAGGTGTCGACCAAGCTCGGCCTCTTGGGCGCCCTGGTCGAGAAGGTCGAGCTGCTGGTGATCGGCGGCGCCATGGCGAACACTTTTCTTCATGCCCTGGGCACGGAGGTCGGGCGGTCGCTGTGCGAGCGGGGCATGGCGGAAAAGGCGCGCGGCATCGTCGCCCGCGCCGAGGCCTCGGGCTGCACTCTCATGCTGCCTGGCGATGCCGTCGTCGCTTCCGAGCTCAAGGCCGGGGCGGCGAGCCGGACGGTGCCGCTGACCGCGGTACCCGCCGACGCCATGATCCTCGATATCGGCCCCAAGACCGCCGCCGAGGTGGCGGCGCGGCTCGAGGACTGCCGCACCCTGGTGTGGAACGGCCCCCTCGGCGCCTTCGAGACATCGCCGTTCGATGCCGGCACGACGGCGGTCGCCAAGGCCGTGGCCCGGCGGACCAAGGCCGGACGGCTGCTGTCCGTCGCCGGCGGCGGCGACACCGTGGCGGCGCTCGTCCATGCCGGGGTGGCCGACGACTTCAGCTATGTCTCGACCGCCGGCGGCGCCTTCCTCGCGTGGCTCGAAGGCAGGGAGCTGCCCGGCGTCGCGGCGCTGAGGGCGGCGCGGTGAACGGATTTCCGGGGACCGGCCGGAGGCCGCCGCCAGGACCGCCGCATGGTAGCCGCCGCTCTGGACGGATTGCCACACAGCCCTGCGGGAGGAAACCTACCCCGCGCGGGTCTAGATGCGCTGGCCGCCCGGCAACGTCGTGAACCGCACCGGCAGAATACGCGTTTTCTTCACCCGTCCATCCGCCAGTTTCTCCACGAGGGTGAGTTGCTGCACGGCCAAGGGCGGACCGACGGGAATGACCAGCCTGCCGCCGGGCTTGAGCTGGTTGATGAGCGGTGGTGGTATGTGGTCCACCGCTTGGCGCATGATGACGGCGTCGAAGGGACCGCGGGCCTGCCAGCCAAAATAGCCATCACCGACCCGCGTCTCGATGTTGTCATAGTCGAGACGAACGAGCCTTTCCATCGCCGTCTCCGCGACCGGTTCGATAAGTTCCACGATGTAGACGGTGTGCGCCAGCTCCGCCAGGACCGCCGCATGGTAGCCGCCGCCGATGCCGATCTCCAGGACCTTGTCGTCCGGGCCGATCCGGGCAAGATCGGTCATCAAGGCGACGATGTAGGGTTGGGAGACGGTCTGGCCGTGGCCGATGGGGAGCGGCTGGTTTAGGTAGGCGAGCGGTTCCAGCTTCTCGGGCACGAAGGCATGGCGGGGCACCTTGCCCATCACCTCCATGACCCGTGCGTCCAGGGTCTCCTTGCCGGTCACTGAGCTGGTGAGGCGCGCGTCGGCCTCGATTTCGGCCACCATATACTGGCGCAGGGCGGCGAAGTCGGCTTCGCTGCCGGACTCAGCCGGTCCGGCGAGCAGAACCAACATCACCGTCAAAAGGCAGGATCGTGTGGCGGTTGCCATCGTCGTCACCTTCTCGATCCACGGTTTACGTCGAGTTCGGCCCTGAACGCAAGGACTCGCTCCAGAGGCGCTCCCGGCGGCGCCCCGCGGGACCGGCTCCGCCACGGCTGCGTCCCTCCCGTACCGCCCGGAATTTGGCGCGTCGGGGGCTTGGTGGTATCTATCCACTCGGCTCGCGCAGTTTTCCGTGGCGGGAAAGGGATGACAAGAGGGCTCGCTTGGACCTTGGCCGCGCTGGCGGCGGTGCTCGTCGCTGCGGCGGCCGGCGTCGATCGGGCATCGGGTCAGCGCTTCGAAGTCGGCGCCGCCGACATGCCGCCGCCCTATGCCACGCCGAGCGCAACCAACCCGCCGCGACGGGTGTCGCGCCCGGCGGATGCGACGCTGATCTTGCCGGCGGGATTCACGGCCAACGTCTACGCCGAGGGGCTCAGCCACGCGCGCTGGATGGCGGTGGCCCCGAACGGCGACGTGTTCCTCGCCGAGCCGCGGGCCGGCGAGGTGACGCTTTTGCGCGACGCGGACGGCGACGGCCGCGCCGACTTCAAGACCACCTTCGCCAAGGGATTCAGTCAGCCCCACGGGCTCGCATTCCACGGCGGCTATCTCTACGTCGCCGACACCAGGCGGGTCTGGCGCCTGCCCTACCGTCCCGGCCAGACCACCGCTGGGGGTCGGCCCGAGCCGGTGACCGCGGCCGGGGCCTTGGGCGCGGGGTCGGGCCACTGGACCCGCAACATCGCGATCAGCCCGGACGGCCGGCGCCTCTACGTCGCCATCGGCTCGAGCGGCAATATCGGCGAGGAGCCTGAGCCGCGCGCCACGGTGCAGGTGTTTGATCTCGAGGGCGGGGGGCAGGAAACTTTCGCCGCGGGCTTGCGCAATCCCGTGGGAATCGCGTTCTATCCCGGCACCGACGACCTCTACGTGGCGGTCAACGAGCGGGATGGCCTCGGCGACGATCTGGTGCCCGACTACCTGACCCGTCTCGAGCCCGGCGGGTTCTACGGCTGGCCCTATGCCTACATCGGCCCCAACCCTCAGCCGGGCTACGCCGACCGGCGGCCGGACCTGGTGGCCCGAACCATCGTGCCCGACGTGCTTTTCCAGGCCCATTCCGCGCCGCTGGGCTTGGTCTTTTACGACGCCGACCAATTTCCGGCCGAATACCTGGGCGACGCCTTCGTCGCCTTCCGTGGCTCCTGGAACTCGGCCAGGCCCACCGGCTACAAGGTGGTCCGCGTGCCCTTCGAGGACGGCCGGCCGGTCGGCTATTACGAGGATTTCGCCACCGGCTTCTGGATCGCGGGCGCCGCCACGGCCGAGGTTTGGGGGCGGCCGGTCGGCCTCGCCATCGCCGCCGACGGCAGCCTGCTTGTCGCCGACGACGTCGGCCAGACGATCTGGCGCATCAGCTACCGCCGCTAGCCGGCCGGCGGCTTGCACGCCGCCGCGCCGCGGCTGTTTGAACCTCCGATGGCGGGCGAAGGGCGGCGCCGGCCTCGGGCGATCCCGCGTGAACGGCGGGGTGATCGTTGCTTGCTTGTATTGCGGCCCGAGACAGGCCAGATTGGAGCCATGAGCGCCAAGCCCGCAGCCGGCCCCTCCGTCCGCAAGATTCCCGAAGGCGACACCCATGAACGGCTGGTGTGCCCGGATTGCGGCTATATCCAATACGATAACCCGAAGGTCGTGGTCGGTGCCGTCTGCACCTGGGAGGACCGATTCCTCCTGTGCCGCCGGGACATCTATCCGCGCCGCGGCTTCTGGACCCTGCCGGCCGGTTATCTGGAGCTCAACGAGTCGCCCGCCGACGGCGCGGTGCGCGAGACTTGGGAGGAAGCCTGCGCCCGCATCGACATCGACGCGCTGCTCGCGATCTACCACATCCCGCGGATCAGCCAGGTGCAGTTGATCTACCGGGCGCGCCTGGCGTCGGCGGATATCGCCTCCGGTCCGGAAACCCGGGAGGTCGGGCTGTTCGAGTGGGAACAGATTCCCTGGGACGAGATCGCGTTTCCCACGGTTCGCTGGGCGCTCCGCCATCACCGCGAGGTCGGCAATGGAGCCGACTTCGCGGTTCGCTCGAACCCGCCGGGCCAAAGCTCCGATTACTCCTAGTTATTTACTCCTAGTTATTCCTAGGCGCGGTCTCTGGCCGGCCCCGGCCTTTCGCTCGTCTCAGCCGGGCCTTTCGCCCTGAGGCTGCCGACTCGAGGTGGCGGCCGAGGCTTCGAGCCCCATGAGCGAGCGGGCGAAGGCGGCGGCCTCGAAGGGCCTGAGATCGTCGATGCCCTCGCCGACGCCGATCGCGTTCACCGGCAGGCGGAAGCGCTCGGCCAGCGCCACCAGCACGCCGCCGCGCGCGGTGCCGTCAAGCTTGGTGACAACGAGGCCGGTGACCTGGGTCATCTCGTGGAAGATCTCGACCTGGGCGTGGGCGTTCTGGCCGGTGGTGGCGTCGAGGACCAAGAGGCAGCTGTGCGGCGCCCGTGGGTCCAGCTTCCTCATGGCGCGGATGATCTTCTGAAGCTCGGCCATCATGTGGGCCTTGTTGTGGAGCCGCCCGGCGGTGTCGATCAGGAGCACCTCGGTCCCCTGGCGCCGGGCCGCCTCGAGCGCGTCGTAGGCGAGCCCGGCGGCGTCCGCTCCGGGGCCACGGGCGATGACCGGCCATCCCGTGCGCTCGCCCCAGGCGCGAAGCTGGTCGACCGCGGCGGCGCGGAAAGTGTCGCAGGCTGCCAGCAACACCGTCAGGCCTTCGTCACCGAACTGTTTGGCCAGCTTGCCGATGGTCGTGGTCTTGCCGGTGCCGTTGACTCCGACCACCAGGATGACGTGGGGCTTGGCCGAGGGGTCGAATGCCAGCCTCTGGGCCACCGGCTCCAGGATCGCCTGGATGTCCGCGGCCAGGCTCTCGCGCACCGCCTGAGGCGTCACCTCTTTATCGAAGCGGCGCTTGGCCAGGCTACCCGCGAGCTTGGCCGCCGTGGCCGGCCCCAGGTCGGCGGTGATCAGAAGCTCTTCCAGCTCCTCGATCGCCGCGTCATCGAGCCTGCGGCTCGCGAAAATCTTGGTGATGCCCTGGGTGAGGCGGGTCGACGACCGGTTCAGGCCCACCTTGAGGCGGCCGCGCCAGCCGCTTTCGGTCGCGGTCTGGGCCTCTCTCATGCGCTGAGGCGGCCCAAGAGCCCCCCGTCCGCGGCGCCGATGATGCGGGCGCGGACTACGGTGCCGGGCTCGGCGCTCCGATCCAGGCGGACCGGCGCGAAATGTTCGCTGCGCCCCAGCTCCCCTTTCTCGACCAGGACCTGGGCTTGGGTTCCGACCCGGCTTTCGAGGAAGCGGCCGAGTGCGGCCTCGCCGGCCGCGCGCAGCCGGGCCGCGCGTGCCTTGCGCACCGGGACCGGCACTTGCGGCATCCGCGCCGCGGGCGTGCCGGGCCGCTCGGAATAGGGAAAGACATGGAGCCAGGTGAGTCCGCAGTCCTCGATGAGTGATAGCGTGTTCTGGAAAGCCGCCTCGGTTTCGGTGGGAAAGCCGGCGATCAGGTCGGCGCCGAACACCACGTCGGGGCGCAGTCGCCGAATCCGCGCGCAGAGGTGGACCGCGTCGGCGCGGCTGTGGCGCCGCTTCATGCGCTTGAGGATCATGTCGTCGCCCGCCTGCAGGCTCAGGTGCAGGTGCGGCATCAGGCGCGGCTCCTCGGCGATCAGGCGGATGAGCTCGCGGTCCATCTCGACCGGATCGAGGGAGCCCAAGCGCAGCCGCCCGAGCTCCGGGGAGGTCGAGGCCGTAGGCCGTGAGATCGACACCGGTCAACACCACCTCGCGATAGCCGTTCGCCAGCAGCGTGCGGACCTGGGCGACGACCCGTCCCACGGGCACGCTGCGGCTCGGCCCGCGGCCGTAGGGAATGATGCAGAAGGTGCAGCGGTGGTCGCACCCCTGTTGCACCTGGACGAAGGCGCGGGCCCGGCCCTCGAAGCCCTGGATCAGGTGCCCGGCGGTCTCCTTGACCGCCATGATGTCGCTGACCAGGACCGGTTCATCGAGGTCCGCGCAAAAGCTCTCGATCCTGAGCTTGTCCTCGTTGCCCAGGACCCGATCGACCTCGGGCATGGCGGCGAAGGCGCGGGGGTTGATCTGCGCCGCGCAGCCGGTGACGATGATCTTAGCCTCGGGCCGCGCCCGCCGTGCCCGGCGGATGGCCTGGCGCGCCTGCCGCTCGGCCTCGGCGGTGACCGCGCAGGTGTTGACGATGACCGCGTCGGCAAGGCCCGCCCGCCGGGCCAGGCCGCGGATGACCTCGGACTCGTAGGCGTTCAACCGGCAGCCGAAGGTGATGATCTCGGGCCCGTTCATGGCAACATGGAGTCCTCGATCTGGCCGGTGAAGCTGACCGCCACCGGCCCGGTCATGACCACGTGACCGTTCTCGAGCCACTCGGCCCGAAGCACCCCGCCGTCGAGCGCGACCTCGGCCTTCCGTCCCGTCAGGCCCCGGCGGCTTGCGGCCACCACCGCGGCGCAGGCGCCCGAGCCACAGGCCTGGGTGAGCCCGGCGCCGCGCTCCCACACCCGGAGCCGGATCTTCTCCCGCGACGGCACGCTGGCGACCCCGATGTTGGCCCCCTCGGGGAACATCTCGTGGCGCTCCAGCGCCGGCCCGTAGTCCGCGAGCGCCACCGCCTCGGCGTCGTCGACGAAGAACACGGCATGGGGGTTGCCCATGTTGACCGCGACCGCGTCGGACAGGGGGCCGAGGCTGATATCCAGGTGCGCGGTATCGGCCGGTTCGGCAAGAGGGATGTCGCGCCAGTCGAGCCGGGCGGCGCCCATGTCGACGGCGACCTCTCCGTCGGCGGCGCGCGCGGCGTCGAGGAGGCCCGCCGCCGTCTCGATGGTCACATGGTCGGCGCCCTTCTCCGCCATGAGCAAGGCGGCGACGCAGCGGGTGCCGTTGCCGCAGGCTTCGGCCTCGCTGCCGTCGGCGTTCAGGATGCGAAGATAGGCCTCGGCCCGCGCGTTGCGTGGCGGCTCGACCGCGATCACCTGGTCGCAGCCCACGCCGGTCCTGCGGTCGGCGATGGCGCGCGCTTGCGCTTCGCCTAGGGCGAGGCTCGCGTCCCGCAGGTCGATCACCACGAAGTCGTTGCCGATCCCGTGCATCTTGGTGAAGGCGAGCGCGCTCATGGTCCGCCTTATATGGCGCGCCGGCCCCGGGAGTCCACCGGATTCGGGCGGGCCGGCAGTCTTCCCGAAGGCGTTGCCGACGCCCGGGTGACATCGGGGCGCCGGTCGTACCGCCCGGTCGCTTGACTTCGCTCCGGCGCGACCCTAATCTCCGCCGCGCTCAAGGAAATTGAGTGATTTCGAGCCCCCTCGGGGGCCCGCCGGTCCGCGAGTTTCGCGCACTGGCGCGTTTTGTGTTTGGAGTGGTTCTACAACAGATGTTTGACAGCCTGACCACCCGCCTCGGCGAGGTCTTCGAGCGCCTGAAGAAACGCGGCGCGCTTTCCGAGGCCGACCTCGCGACCGCGCTCCGCGAGGTGCGGGTGGCGCTCCTGGAGGCCGACGTGGCGCTGCCCGTGGTCAAGGACTTCATCGCCGCGGTCAAGGATCGCGCCGTCGGCGAGACCGTGTTGAGGAGCGTCACGCCCGGCCAGATGGTGGTCAAGATCGTCCACGACCAGCTGGTCGAGACCCTCGGCGCCGAGTGCGCCGAGATCGAGCTCAAGGCGCGCCCGCCGGCGGCGCTCCTCCTCCTCGGGCTCCAGGGTTCGGGCAAGACGACGACCGCGGCCAAGCTGGGGCTTTGGCTCAAGACCCGGGACAAGAAGAAGGTCTTGATGGCCGCGCTGGATGTGCGCCGCCCGGCGGCGCAGGAGCAGCTCGCGGTGCTCGGCCGCCAGGCGGATGTGGCGACGCTCCCGGTGGTGGCCGGCGAGCCGGCGGTCGCGATCGCGGAACGCGCCATGACGACGGCGCGGCTCGAGGCCTATGACGTGGTGGTGCTCGACACCGCCGGCCGGCTTCACATCGATCAGCCGCTCATGGCCGAGGCCGCCGCCCTGGCCGAGGCCGTTGAGCCGGCGGAAACCTTGCTTGTCGCCGACGCCATGACCGGCCAGGACGCGGTCAACGTGGCCCTCCAGTTTCACGAGCGTATCGGGCTCACCGGCATCGTGCTCACCCGCGTCGACGGCGACGCCCGCGGCGGCGCCGCGCTGTCCATGCGGGCGGTGACCGGCTGTCCGATCAAGCTTATCGGCGTGGGCGAGGGGCTCGATGCCCTCGAGGCCTTCCACCCGGACCGCATCGCCTCGCGCATACTCGGCATGGGCGATGTGGTGAGCCTGGTCGAGAAGGCGGCCGAAACCATCGAGAAGGACGAGGCGGAGGCGCTCGCGGCCAAGATCCAGAAAGGCCGGTTCGACCTCGACGACATGGCCCGGCAGCTCCGGCAGCTGCGCAAGATGGGCGGCTTCGAGGGCGTGATAGGGCTCCTGCCCGGCGGCGCCAAGATCAAGAGACAACTGGCTCGGACAGATGTCGACGACCGCATGATCGGGCGCCAGGAGGCGATCATCTCATCCATGACCGGGGCTGAGCGGCGCAACTCGAAGATCATTCACGCCTCGCGCAAGCGCCGCATCGCCGCCGGCTCCGGCACCACCGTCCAGGACGTGAACCGCTTGCTCAAGCAGCATTACGAGATGAGCCGGATGATGAAACGGATGAGCAAGATGGGAAAGAAGGGCCTGATGCGTCACGGCCTTCCGGACTTCATGCCGCACTGAACGGGCCAGGCAGTCCATGGCATGATCCGGGCGGGATGATTTGACGATGAGTCCTTGGAGTCTGAGTCCTTGGAGTCCTTGTGCTGGGAACCCTTTGATACGGGAACCCTTAACAGCTTTGATAGGGAGGAAAACGAAATGGGGTTGAGAATCCGTCTTGCTCGAGGCGGTACCAAGAAGCGTCCCTTCTACCGCATCGTCGTCGCCGATGCCCGCAGCCCGCGCGACGGCCGTTTCATCGAGAGGCTCGGCTTCTACAACCCGATGGTGCCCAAGGACCATCCGGAACGGATCACCCTCAACTCCGAGCGGATCAAGCACTGGCTCTCGGTCGGAGCAAGGCCGACCGACCGGGTTGCGCGCTTTCTCGGCCAGGCCGAGATCATGCCCATGCCGGCGATCCCGGAGCAGACCAAGAAGAATCAGCCGAGGGTCAAGACGCGGGAGCGCCTGAAGGCGGCCGAAGCCGCAGCGGCGGCGGAGGTTGCCGCCGAGGAGAAGCCCGCGGCCGAAGCCCCCGCGGCGGAGGCTGCCGCCGAGGAGAAGCCTGCGGCCGAGGCCCCAGCGGCGGAGCCCGCCGCCGAGGAGAAGCCCGCGGCCGAAGCCCCCGCGGAAGAGCCCGCCGCCGAGGAGAAGCCTGCGGCCAAGGCCCCTGCGAAGAAGGCCGCCGCCAAGAAGAAATCCAAGGCCAAGGCCCCTGCGAAGAAGGCCGCCGCCAAGAAGAAATCCAAGGCCAAGGCTCCTGCCAAGAAGGCCGCCGCCAAGAAGAAGTCCAAGGCCAAGGCCCCTGCGAAGAAAGGCGCCGCCAAGGAGAAGTCCAAGGCGGAGGAAAAGGCCTAGCTGGCCTGGACGCCGCGAAGATGGAGAAGGAGTCGGTGATGAAGCAGCAGTCCGCGTCTTGCGAGACGGACCGGGTGTGCGTCGGCGTCATCACCGGCAGCCACGGCGTCAAGGGCGCGGTCCGGGTGAAGAGCTTCACCGCCGATCCACAGGGGGTGGCCGCCTACGGGCCCGTCTCGGACGAGCAGGGCGGCCGACACTTCACCCTGCGGCTCACCGGGTCTACCCGCGGCCAAGTGATCGTCCGCATCGACGGTATCGAGGACCGCGACGCGGCCAAGGCGCTCAAGGGTTTGCGTCTCTATGTGCCGCGCGCGGCATTGCCGGAGCCGGGCGAGGACGAGTACTACCACGCCGACCTTTTGGGTTTGCATGTCGAGCTCGCCGACGGCCGGTTGCTGGGCACGGCGCGCGCGCTCTATGATTTCGGCGCCGGCGACTTGCTCGAGGTGGAACGCGCGGACGAGCCTCCGCTGTTGGTGCCGTTCACTCGCGCCGCCGTGCCGGTGGTCGACCTCGAGGCCGGCCGGATCGTGGTCGACCTGGCGCCGGGCCTGCTCGAACAGGACGACAGAGGCTCGGACGAAGGTGGATCGCGGGGATCGCGAAAGGCGCGGCGGCACCGGATTGCGTCGACAGCCAAGGTGCGCCGGCGCAACATGAGCCAATGAGGAGTCCGGGTGGTTCACCGAGGGCCAAGTCTGTTGGCGGCGGGTCGCCAGGACCGTGCCGGGCTTAGTGTAAGCCGCGGGCGCGGTCGGTCCGTGGGCCTATAGGCTCTCCAGCGGTTGATTCGATGAAAAAACGGAGTGGCAAGGCGGTGACGAAGCCAATCTGGACCGCCAAGGTGGTGACCTTATTTCCGGAGATGTTCCCAGGACCGCTCGGCCATTCGCTCGCCGGCAGGGCGCTTACAGCCGGCATCTGGGCGTTGGAAACAGTGGACATTCGCGCCTTTGCACGCGATATATACGGCACCGTCGACGACGCTCCCTTCGGCGGCGGGCCGGGCATGGTGATGCGTCCCGACGTGGTCGACGCGGCCCTGGAGGCGGCCGTCGGCCCGAGCGGGTCCGAGCGGGCGGGGCCGGTAATTTACCTCACCCCGCGCGGTCGTCTGCTCGATCAGGCGCGGGTCAGCGAGCTGGCTCGGTTGCCGGGGGCGACCTTGCTTTGCGGCCGCTTCGAGGGAGTGGATGAGCGCGTTCTCGAAGCGTGGAAGGTGGAGGAATTAAGCCTCGGCGACTTCGTGCTTTCCGGCGGCGAGCCGGCGGCGATCGCCCTCGTCGATGCCTGTGTCAGGCTGTTGCCGGGCGTCGTCGGTGACGCCGCGGCGTTGAGGGAAGAGAGCTTTGAACAGGGATTGTTGGAATACCCCCACTACACCCGGCCTCAGCTCTGGCGGGGTCGGGCGGCGCCCGAGGTCTTGCTATCCGGGCACCATGAGAGGATTCGCGCCTGGCGACGCGACCGGGCCGAGGAGGCGACGCGCGCGCGGCGTCCGGACCTGTGGGCCCGCTACGTCGCGAACCAAAAGTAGCTGAGGATTTTTCTCCGTGAACGTCATCGAGCGGCTCGAGAAGGCGCAAATCGCGAAGCTGGCGGCGGCACGCCCGGTGCCGGATTTCGGCCCTGGGGATACCTTGCGCGTCAAACTCAAGGTGGTCGAAGGCTCGAGCGAACGCATCCAGGTCTTCGAGGGCGTGTGCATCGCTCGCAAAAACGCCGGGCTCGGCTCCGCCTTCACTCTGCGCAAGATCTCCTATGGCGAGGGGGTGGAGCGGATTTTCCCGCTTTACTCGCCGCGCATCTCTGACATCGAGGTGGTGCGCCGTGGTCGCGTGCGCCGCGCCAAGCTCTATTACCTGAGGCAGCTTACCGGCAAGCGCGCCCGCATCACCGAGCGGGCCACCGGCGCCAGGGCGGCGGTGAGGCCGGACGAAGCCGAGGCGCCCGAGGAAGAGGCGGCGGAAGCGACGACCGAGGCCGCGGCGCCCGAATCGGCGAAGGCCGAGGCAAGCGCGCCCGAGGCCAAGGCGAAAACGGCGGGGAAAAAGAAGGCAGGGAAGAAGGAAAAAGCAGGCACGGAAGAAAAAGAATAAAAAACAAAGCCAAAAAGAAGCCGGACATCCTTTGCCTGGAGCCCGGTTCCGAGATCGGGTCGCGGCCGGGAATTGGGGCTTCAACGAGGAACATGAGCATGGCGAGGACCCTGTTCGACAAGATCTGGGACAGCCATCTGGTCGACGTCCAGGACGACGGCACCTCTCTCCTCTATATCGACCGCCATCTGGTCCACGAAGTGACCAGCCCCCAGGCCTTCGAGGGGCTCAAGGCGGCCGGGCGCGGGGTGCGGCGGCCCGAGGCCACCCTGGCGGTCTGCGACCACAACGTGCCGACCACCGACCGTTCGGGCGGCATCGACGACGCGGAATCGCGCATTCAGATCGAGACCCTGGAGCGGAACTGCGCCGAGTTCGGCATCCCTTACTTCTCCATGTCGGACGTCCGCCAGGGCATCGTTCACATCATCGGCCCGGAACAGGGCATGACCCAGCCCGGCATGACCATCGTCTGCGGCGACAGCCACACCTCGACCCATGGCGCCTTCGGGGCGCTGGCCTTCGGTATCGGCACCTCGGAGGTCGAGCACGTGCTGACGACCCAGACCCTGGTCCAGAGGCCGGCCAAGAACATGCGCATTGCGGTCGAGGGCGATCCGTCCTTTGGGATCACCGCCAAGGACATGATCCTGGCCATGATCGGCAAGATCGGGGTCGCCGGCGGCACCGGCTACGTCATCGAGTACGCGGGCAAGGCGATCCGCGATCTTTCCATGGCCGGCCGTATGACGGTGTGCAACATGTCGATCGAGGCCGGCGCCCGGGCCGGGCTGATCGCGCCTGATGAGACCACCTTCGCGTATATCGAGGGCCGGCCCATGGCGCCCAAGGGCGGCCAATGGGAGCAGGCGGTGGCCTACTGGCGCACCCTGCCCTCGGACGAGGGCGCCGCCTACGACGAGGAGGTCACGCTGGATGCCGCCGACATCGCTCCCCAGGTGACCTGGGGCACCAACCCTGGGCAGGTCCTGCCGATCACGGGCGTGGTGCCGGACCCGGCCCAGGAGGCGAACGGGGGCCGGCGCCGCGCCATGGAGCGTGCGCTCGAATATATGGGGCTCGAACCCGGCACGCCGCTTACAGACATCAAGATCGACCAGGTCTTCATCGGCTCCTGCACCAACGCCCGCATCGAGGACCTGCGCGCTGTCGCCCGGGTGGTGGAGGGCCGCAAGCTGGCCGACGGCGTTGGTGCCATGGTTGTGCCCGGCTCGGGCCTGGTCAAGGAGCAGGCCGAGGCCGAAGGGCTCGACCGGATATTCATCGCGGCCGGTTTCGAGTGGCGCGAGGCGGGCTGCTCCATGTGCCTGGCCATGAACGCCGACAGGCTCAAGCCGGGCGAGCGCTGCGCCTCGACCTCCAACCGCAACTTCGAGGGCCGCCAGGGCAAGGGCGGCCGCACCCACCTCATGAGCCCGGTGATGGCCGCGGCGGCGGCGCTCGCCGGCCACATCGCCGACGTGCGGGAGCTGGTGTAGGAGACCGGACGTGGTTCACAAGGGCTGCACGGGAACCGATTGAGGGCGCGCCAATTGCTGGATTTGCGAGGAGACGGCCCGAGCGGTGCTGGCAAACGAAACCCTGTCGCGTGACTTGCGAAGTGGATTCTGCGGGGGTGAGCATGACAATTTTTCACCGGGATTCAGGCACTGCGTCATCTGGGGAGTCCGAAAGCAAGGGCGCCGGTGAACGCCCGGGACCTGGGCAGGTTTGAAGATGGAAAAGTTCACCAAACTGACCGGGGTCGCGGCGCCCTTGGAGATGATCAACGTCGACACCGACCAGATCATCCCCAAGCAGTTCCTCAAGACCATCAAGCGCACGGGCCTGGGCCGCTCCCTGTTCTTTGACCTGCGCTACAACGACGACGGCACGGAGAAGCCCGAGTTTGTGTTGAACCGGCCGGCTTGGCGCCAGGCCAAGATCCTGGTTACGGGCGAGAACTTCGGCTGCGGCTCGAGCCGCGAGCATGCGCCGTGGGCGCTTCTCGACTTCGGCATCCGGTGCGTCATCGCGCCCAGCTTCGCCGACATCTTCTACAACAACTGCTTCAAGAACGGCATCTTGCCGATTGCGCTGCCGCAGGGCCAGGTGGATGCGCTCATGGCGGTCGCCCGCCGGGGTGCGGATGGGACGCTCACCGTCGATCTGGAAAAGCAGGAGGTCCGCGGCCCCGACGGCGCCACCCTATCCTTCGAGCTCGATCCGTTTCGCAAGCACTGCTTTTTAGAGGGCCTCGACGACATCAGCCTCACCTTCGAGAAGGCGGAGGCCATCGACCGCTTCGAGGCCGAACAACGCCGCGCCCAGCCCTGGCTCTGGGCCCGAGCCGTTCCGTGCCGGCCAGAAAGAAGCTCCTGATCCTGGCCGGCGACGGCATCGGACCTGAGGTGATGGCCCAGGTCCGCCGCGTCATCGCGTGGTTCGACCGATTCCGCGTCGTCTCCTTCGGCGTGGTCGAAGGGCTGGTGGGCGGCGCCTCCTTCGACGCCCATGGCACGCCCTTGACCGAGGAAACCCTGGCCGATGCCAAGGCCGCCGACGCGGTGCTGCTGGGCGCGGTCGGCGGGCCGAAATGGGACGGCCTCCCGTTCGAGAGCAAGCCCGAGCGCGGGCTCTTGCGCCTGCGCAAGGAAATGGCGCTGTTCGCCAATCTGCGTCCGGCGATCGTGTTCGAGTCGATGGCCGAGGCCGCGGCGCTCAGGCCGGAACTGGTACGCGGGCTCGACATCATGATCGTACGCGAGCTTATCGGCGGTATCTATTTTGGCGAGCCGCGCGGCATCGAGGAGCTGCCGGACGGCAGCCGCCGCGGCGTCAACACCCAGGTTTACACCACGGAGGAGATTCGGCGCGTCGCCCGCGTCGCCTTCGAGATCGCCGGGAAGCGCACGGGCAAGGTGTGCTCGGTCGACAAGGCGAACGTCATGGAAAGCGGGGTGCTGTGGCGTGAGGAGGTGCAGAGCCTGAGGGACGAGGAGTTCCCCGACATCGCGCTCACGCATATGTACGCCGACAACTGCGCCATGCAGCTCGTGCGCGAGCCCAAGCAGTTCGACGTCATTGTCACCGACAATATGTTCGGTGACATACTGTCCGACGAGGCCGCCATGCTGACCGGCTCGTTGGGCATGCTGCCTTCGGCCTCCCTCGGCGCGGCCAGCGGGAAGGGCTACCGTCCGGCGCTTTACGAGCCGGTGCACGGCAGCGCCCCCGACATCGTCGGCAAGAACCTTGCCAACCCGCTCGCCGCGTTTTTGAGCTTCGCCATGATGCTGCGCCATTCCTTCGCGCTCGGCGATGAGGCGGAGCTGGTCGAGACGGCGGTCGGAAACGTGCTGGCGGGCGGCATGCGCACCGCCGACATCCTGCAACCGGGCACGGCCAAAGTTTCGACCCTCGTCATGGGCGACGCGGTTTTGCGCGAGCTCGGCAAGCTCACGGCGTGAGCGGGTCGGCGGCAAGGAGCTCCGGGGCGGTTCTTTTGGGGCTTTCCTTACCGCCGCCCGCCGCGCCTGCCGCTTCGCCTTGGCGCTTGTGGGGCTGACCCTTGAAAAATGCTCTCAGCGGGCGTAAGTGAGCCACTCGTTGCGCGCAAACCTGCATCGGGACACGGACTATGGGCTATAAGGTCGCGGTCGTGGGCGCCACCGGCAATGTCGGGCGCGAGATACTGACAACCCTTGCCGAGCGCGAGTTTCCCGCCGACGAGGTGGTGGCGCTGGCGTCGGTGGACTCGGTCGGCAAGGAGGTGTCTTTCGGCGATGACCGGACGCTTGAGGTCGGAGCGCTCGACGGCTTCGACTTTGAGGGCTTCGACATCGCGCTCTTTTCGCCCGGGGCCAAGGTTTCGGCCGTGCACGCTCCGCGCGCCGCCGCGGCCGGCTGCGTCGTCGTCGACAACACCTCCCATTTCCGCATGGAGCCCGACGTGCCGCTGGTGGTGCCCGAGGTCAACCCGGAGGCCATCGGCGGCTACGCCAAGCGCAACATCATCGCCAACCCGAACTGCTCGACGATCCAGATGGTCGTGGTGCTGAAGCCCCTCCACGATCTCGCGCGCATCAAGCGCGTGGTGGTCGCGACCTATCAGTCGGTCTCCGGCGCCGGCAGGGAGGCGATGGACGAGCTGTTCAACCAGACCCGGGCCATCTACGTCAATGATCCGATCAAGCGGGAGCAATTCACCAAACAGATGGCCTTCAACGTCATTCCCCATATCGATGATTTCCTGGGCGACGGTTCGACCCGGGAGGAATGGAAGATGGCGGTAGAGACCCAGAAAATCCTCGACCCCTCGATAAAGGTCGCGGCGACCTGCGTTCGTGTGCCGGTGTTCATCGGCCACGCCGAGGCGATCAATCTGGCGTTCGAGCGGCCGATCACGGCCGCGGCAGCGAGGGCGGCGCTCAAACAAGCGCCCGGGATCTCGGTCATCGACTACCGGGTCGACGAAGGCTATGTGACGCCGGTGGAGTGCGTGGGCGAGGATTCGGTCTATGTGGGCCGCATCCGCGTGGATAAGACCGTCAAGAACGGCCTTAGCCTGTGGGTGGTGGCCGACAACCTGCGCAAGGGCGCGGCCTTGAACGCCGTCCAGATCGCCGAGGAACTGATTCGCTCCTACATGAAAAAGGCCGCCTGAGCGGGCGGCCATCAAAAAAGGCCGCCTGAGCGGGTGCCATCATCGAGAAGGCTGACGCCTTCTTGACCCTCTGGCAAGCCGCGTTGTCCGGCTCGGGCCCCCGAGCGGCGGGCATCGCGGCGGCCTCGCGAAATGGGCTCTAGGGCAGAAGATCCCCGTCCAGGACCGCCACGCTCGCCAGTACGATCGCGCCGAAGGCGATGATGATGATCCCGGAAATCCGGTTGATCCAGCGCATGCCGTGGGTGCCGATCCAGCCGCGGAACAGGCTGGCCCCGCCGCTCAGGATCAGCCACCACAGGGCCGAGCCGAAGAAGACGCCCAGGACTAACGTCCAAAGCGCGGCCAGGTCCTGGCTCCCGCTCACCACTCCCAGCGCGGCGAAGATCGCGGCGAAAGCGAGAATCGTGATCGGGTTGGTGAGGGTCAGCCCGAAGGTCGAGAAGAAGTTCGTGAGCAGGCTGTTTCCTGAAACGGGCGCGGCCTGTTTCCTGGGCCGGCTCAAAAAGGTCTTGAGACCGAGCGCGAACAGAATCGCTCCCCCGATGATGCGCAACCACATCTGGTGGCTGATAAGAAATCCTGAGATCACGGTCACGCCGAAGGCGGCGATGAAGCCATAGATCGTGTCGGCGGTCGCGGCGCCCAGGCCGGAGACGAGGCCCGAGATGCGCCCTTCGGCCAGGGTCCGCTGGACGCAGAGCGCGCCGATGGGGCCCACGGGTGCCGCGATGGCAAGGCCGATGACGATCCCTTTGAAGAACAAAACGCCGATCATCGCCGGTTCATCGGTGGGTATCGGAAACCCGGACGGGCGCCGAGCAACACATTTCCGATTCCCCCTGTCTCCTCTGCCACAGCTGCTATCGGGCCGCATCGCCACCACTGGCCCGGCCGCCCGGTTTGCCCGGGCCAGCGCCGCCTCGGCGGCGGCCCGCTGCTCTCCACGGGGAGACCATAGCGGCCGGCCCCCGTGACTCCTTCCTGTCTACCGCAACCGCCCTGTCTACCGCAACCGCTCGGCTTTGAACAGTTCATTGGGTCTCACGATCTGATCCTGGGCGGCGACGATCTGAAGCTCGCTCACGCCCGCCTCGCGGGTTGCCGCCATGATCGCATAGATGGCCGAGACCGACCGGGAAAGGGCCTCGGCGGTCTCTCGGGAGACGAGGAAATGGGCCAGGAACAAGGCGGAGAAAGCGTCCCCGGCACCGTTCGAGGGGGCCTCCAGATAGGGCGTTTCGACGGCCCAGGCCTCTCCCTCGCCGACCGCGAGGGCGGCGATGGTCTCCTCCTTGTCGGCGGCGGCCCTGCGCAGCCCGGTGACGACGACCCAGCTCGGGCCCATCCCGCGCACCATATCGGCGGCGGCCAGCGCGTCCTCGAGCGTGGCCGCCGGGCGCCCGGAGAGGTATTCGAGCTCGAAGGCGTTGGGGATGACGATATCCGCTTTCGGCACGGCGCGCTCGCGGAAGAACTCGGGGATGCCGGGGCGGACGAAGAAGCCGCGGTCGATACTACCCATCACGGGATCGCAGCAATAGATCGCGCGCCGATTGGCGGCCCGCACCTCGGCGACCGCGTCCAGGACCACCTCGCCGAGGGCCGCGTCGCCCAGATAGCCGCTCAACACCGCGTCGCACCGGGCGAGCACGCCGCGTTCGGCGACGCCCCGAATGATCTCGGCGAGCTCGGTCGTATCCGAGACGCGGCCGCGCCAATCGCCATAGGCCGGATGATTCGAGAACTGGACGGTATTGACTGGCCAGACCTCGTGACCGAGCCGTTGCAGAGGAAACACCGCGGCCGAGTTGCCCACATGGCCATAGGCGACGGTCGACTGAATCGAGAGGATGTTCATGGCGCGCCAGGGGTCAGGGTTGCTCCCGGGCACTTGGTTTGGTCAATCCGCATACCACCCCACCGAGATCCTCTGCCCTCGAGGAGAAGGGCGATCCGATTGAGATCGTTTGCGAATTTCCCTCCTCCTTGGTGGCAAGCGGATGCCGCCGCCATCGATGGGGGAGGGGGTGAGGACCGACTCATGCTGCTCTCGTAACCACGCGCGAGGCGCTCCAGCTTGCCACGTCCGACCGTTACTTTATAGTCTCGATAATCCTACTTTATAGTCTCGATAATCCTGGGCGCCTTGCGTGGAGACAGGTAGGAGACGAGTGATAGTTTCGATAATCTCGGCCGCCTTGCGTGGCGTACAGGTAGGAGACGAGTGAGTGTCATGGCGGAGACCGTGCGCCCGCGCCGCAGTGTTCTCTATATGCCGGGATCGAACACCCGCGCCCTCGAGAAGGGCAAGACGCTTCCCGCCGACGCGCTGATCCTCGACCTCGAGGATGCGGTCACGCCCGACGCTAAGGCCGAGGCGCGCCGCCAGGTTTGCGCGGCGGTCAAGGCGGGCGGCTATGGCCGGCGAGAGGTCGTCGTCCGCGTCAACGGTCTCCATACCCCTTGGGGCCACGACGACTTGGTCCAGGTCTCAGAGGCGGGCCCGGATGCGGTCCTACTGCCCAAGCTCGTGAGTGTGGGCATGGTGCGCGAGGCCGGACGGTTGATGGAGCAGCACGGCGCGCCCGAGAATATGGCCCTCTGGTGCATGATGGAAACCCCGCTCGATGTCCTCCACGCCGAGGAAATCGCCTCCTCCAGCCCGCGTGTCGCCTGCCTGGTCGTGGGCACCTCGGACCTCACCAAGGATCTCCATGCCAGCCACACGGCCGAGCGCCTGCCGCTGTTGACCAGCATGGGGCTGTGCCTGCTGGCCGCCCGCGCCTACGGGCTCGCCATCCTCGACGGCGTCCATCTCGACCTCGCGGATGACGAAGGCTTCGCGCGCGCCTGCCGGCAAGGCGCCGAGCTCGGCTTCGACGGCAAGACGCTGATCCACCCCAAGACCATCGCGGTCGCCAACGAAGCCTTTGCGCCGTCGGTGGAAGACGTCGCTTGGTCACGCAGGATCATCGCCGCCCACGCCGAGGCTGCCGCCGAAGGCAAGGGCGTGGTCGTCGTCGACGGCAAGCTGGTCGAGGCCCTCCACGTCGAGGGTGCACGCCGCCTGGTCGCGCTCGCGGAAGCCATCGAAGAGCTGGAACAGGCGGCGTCCTCATGACGGCTTTCTCCCGCGGCTTGATAAGGCGTCCCACGGCGGCCCGCCCGCCGGGAGGCGCCGGGCTGGGGATCGGGCGCGCGAACGGGGGAGTTGCCGCCGGGACGGCGCTTCATTTTTCCATGGCGACGGAATGACCAAGGCCGGAATGACCAAGGCCGGTTCGGGAAACTTCTTCGAGGATTTCAGGCTCGGCCAGGAAATCCGCCACGCCACCCCGCGCACGGTAACCCGCGGCGACGTCGCCCTGTACACGGGGCTCTATGGCCCGCGCTTCGCGATCCAGTCCTCCGACGCCTTCGCCCGCGCCGTCGGCCTGCCCGCGGCGCCGGTCGACGACCTTCTGGTGTTCCATATCGTCTTCGGCAAGACGGTGCCGGACATTTCCCTGAACTCCGTCGCCAACCTGGGCTACGCGGGCTGCCGCTTCGGCGCTCGGGTCTTCCCGGGCGACACGTTGAGCGCCACCTCGCGGGTGATCGGCCTCAAGGAGAACGCCAATCGCAAGACCGGCATCGTCCATGTCCGTTCGACCGGCCTCAACCAGGACGGTGCGACGGTGGTGGACTACATCCGCTGGGTCATGGTGCGCAAACGCGACCCGGAGGCGCCGGCGCCGGAGGCGGTGGCGCCCGAACTCGAGGAAGCGGTCGCGGCCGAGGACCTCCAGGTGCCCGAGGGCTTGGATCTTTCGGCTTACGATACCGGCCTGGCTGGCGCGCCCCATCTGTGGGACGACTACCAGGCCGGCGAGACCATCGACCACGTCGACGGCATCACCATCGAAGAAGCCGAGCACATGATGGCGACCAGGCTGTACCAGAACACCGCCCGGGTCCATTTCAACCAGCATGCGGCGAAGGAGGGCCGCTTCGGTCGGCGCATCGTCTATGGCGGCCATATCATGAGCCTCGCCCGAACGCTCAGCTTCAACGGCCTGGCCAACGCCTGCTTCATTGCCGCGATCAACGGCGGACGCCACCTCGCCCCCACCTTCGCCGGCGATACGATCTACGCCTGGACTGAAGTGTTGGACAAGATCGCGCTTGCCGGCCGCGGCGACATCGGGGCCCTCAGGTTGCGCACCGTCGCCACCAAGGACCACCCCTGCCCCGACTTCCCGCTCAAGGGCGAGGACGGCAAGGACCACCCGCAGGTGGTGCTCGCGCTCGACTACACGGTGCTCATGAAGCGGCGCGGGTGACTTATATGGGCGCAGAGCAAAGCGTACCACAAAGTCTGGTGGCGCCGCCGGCGGCCAGATGGTAAAAAAAGGGCGTCAGGACGCTGGCTTGGAAAGCCCGCGTTAGGTGTCCGGGCGGGACACCCCCTGACGCCCCTGGAGCCGGCCCGGCCCCTGGCACCGAAAGCGTGCCGGGCATTGGACCGCTTGAGCAAGACGACGTCCCTGGCGAGCCGGTGCCTTGCCGGCGGGCGGCCCCACGCCCTTTGCAGGGCGCTGCCTTTCCGGACGACCGGTCCCTGGCGCCGACCCGGGCCTTCGGCTCGCGCGCCCCGCCTCCGAGGAAGCCTGGGCGCCGGGTCCAGGCAGCGCCACCCGCGAACGGATTTTGCTGCCTCGCCGGGAAGACGGTTTCCCCGAAGGAAAATCCGTCGGCCCTTTGGCGCGGACCCCGAGCCTCTGGCCGGGTGCCGGTGCTTCCGAGGAAGTACCGACCGCCAAGCCCGGGCAGCACCTCCCGCGAACGGGAGTTTCTGCTTTTGCGGGGCCGATGCTTTTCCCGAAGGAGAAGCCGTCGGCCCTGCGGCCAAGCCCGGCGCGTGCCTGAGACGCGGCCTTCCGTCCAGCGGCCCGTCGGTCTCGCGACCAACGGATCGCCGGTGGCGAACATCGCGGTCTCCGCGGAAACCGCTCTGTCCCGGAGCTTTGCTTCCTTCGCCTGACGCCCCGAACCTCGAAAGGCCCGCAGCATCCTGCTCGGGAGCGCATCGCTCCGACGCTCTCGCATGCCGGGTATTATCCTAAACCGTTCAAGACAAGATGCAATAAAAAATGGAATAGAAATTCATTTTTCTGTGTATAACTTCATTAATATTACACATATACCTCACAGTTTATTCATAGATTTATACACAATATGTGACTTCAAAAGTAAAACCCGGGGGTCGACTCAGTATGTAGTAGGGTCGAGCGGCGGCACATACATGTGCGCTTTCGCGATCCCGATCGCAGCGATCACCGTCCGATTCCTGGGACGCGACCCGACATCCCGGGGCGCGGAAAGGGCCTCGCATTGTCATGTCCGCCGACGCGCGTCTCCAGGCCTGGACAGGCCCTTGGCCGGCGCCAGGCGTCATGAAGTTGACACCCATAGGTCGCCGGTCTACACCAATCGAGCGGGGCAAGATCGCTCGATCGATTCCGGGGCTTTGCGCGGGGCTTTGCACGGGAGATTTACACGGGAGACAGGCTTTGCGCGAGAGACATTGGTCATGACGGCGGAGAACCGCCCGCTTTCGCCCCACCTCCAGATCTACCGGCCGCAGCTCACCTCGGTGCTTTCGATTCTGCACCGCCTCACCGGCATCGCGCTGGCGGCCGGCACGCTGCTTCTGGTGTGGTGGCTGGTCGCCGTGGCCGCCGGCCCGGCGGCCTTCGAGACGGTGCAGGGATTCATAGGCTCATGGTTCGGCCGCGCTCTCCTCTTGGGCTGGTCCTACGCCTTGTTCTATCACCTGGCGAACGGCATTCGGCACCTGGCCTGGGACGCCGGCTGGGGCTTTGAGCTCAAGACGGTCTACCTCACGGGCTGGATGGTGATCTGGGCCTCGGTCGCCCTCACCCTGCTGGCCTGGATCTTGGGCTACAGCATGAGGGGAGGGTGAGGGATGGGTCAGCCCCGGCGAAGCCTGCGCGCATTCCCGGGCTGGGTCCGGGGCCTCGGCTCCGCCGGGGAGGGGACGGCCCACTGGTGGGCCCAGCGGCTCACCGCCATCGCGCTCGTGCCCTTGACGGTTTGGTTCGTCGCCTCGCTCGCGGCGCTCGCCGGAGCCGACCATGACGCCGTGACCCAGTGGCTGGCCTCGCCGCTGGTCGCGGTCCTCATGGTGGTTCTGCTCGTCGCCACCTTTCACCATGCCCAGCTCGGTCTCCAGGTGGTGATCGAGGACTACGTCCACCATGAAGGCCTCAAAACCGTTGGCATTGTTGTGGTCAAGTTCGCCGCGCTGGGGCTCGGGCTGGTGAGCGTGTTCGCGGCGCTCAAGGTCACGCTTGGAGGTTAGCCAGCGATGACCAATGCCTATGACATCGTCGATCATAGCCATGACGTGATCGTCGTCGGCGCCGGCGGTGCCGGACTGCGCGCGGCCTTCGGCATGGCCCACAAGGGTCTCAAAACGGCCTGTCTGTCCAAGGTATTTCCGACCCGCAGCCACACCGTCGCCGCCCAGGGCGGCATCTCGGCCCCCCTCGGCAATATGGGCGAGGACGACTGGCGCTGGCACATGTACGACACGGTCAAAGGCTCGGACTGGCTGGGCGACCAGGACGCCATCGAATTCATGGTGCGCGAGGCCAACGCCGTGATCATCGAGCTCGAGCATTTCGGCGTCCCGTTCTCGCGCACGCCCGAGGGCAAGATCTACCAGCGTCCGTTCGGCGGCATGACCACCCATTTCGGCGAAGGCAAGGCAGAGCGCACCTGCGCGGCCGCCGACCGCACCGGCCACGCCATCCTGCACGCGCTGTATCAGCAGTCCTTGAAGCATGGCGTGGAGTTCTTCATCGAGTATTTCGCCATCGACCTGCTTATGGACGCCGACGGCGGCTGCGGCGGCGTGCTCGCCTGGTGCCTCGACGACGGCACCATCCACCGCTTCCGCGCCCCCATGACGGTGCTCGCCACCGGCGGCTATGGCCGGACCTATTTCTCCTGCACCTCGGCCCATACCTGCACCGGCGACGGCAACGCCATGGTGCTGCGCGCCGGGCTGCCGCTCCAGGATATGGAGTTCATCCAGTTTCACCCGACCGGCATATACGGCGCCGGCTGTCTCATCAGCGAGGGCTCGCGCGGCGAGGGCGGCTACCTCACCAACGCGCAAGGCGAGCGCTTCATGGAGCGCTACGCGCCCGCGGCCAAGGACCTCGCCTCGCGCGATGTGGTCAGCCGGGCCATGACCGTCGAGATCCGCGAGGGTCGGGGCGTGGGGCCCGACCGGGACCACATCCATCTGCACCTGGAACATCTGGACCCGAAGATGGTGGCCGAGCGCCTGCCCGGCATTTCGGAGACCGCCCGGATCTTCGCCGGGATCGACCTCACCAAGGAGCCGATCCCGGTGCTGCCGACGTGCCATTACAACATGGGGGGGATTCCGACCAAGCATCGCGGCGAGGCCGTGACCTTGAGGGACGGCGACCCGGAGGCCGTGGTGCCGGGCCTCATGGCTATCGGCGAGGCTGCCTGCGTGTCGGTTCACGGCGCCAATCGCCTGGGCTCCAACTCGCTGTTGGACCTGATGGCGTTCGGCCGGGCTGCCGCCGAGCGCTGCGCCGGGATCGTCAAGGCGGGCGCGCCCGTGAGGCCGCTGGCCGAGGACGCGAGCGATCGAGCGCTGGCCCGCTTCGATCGCCTCCGCCACGCCGACGGCGGCACCCCGACCGCGGCGCTCCGGCTCGAGATGCAGAAGACCATGCAGAGCAACTGCGCGGTGTTCCGCACGGCCGAGGTGCTCGAGGAGGGCGCCAGGCTCTTGGCCCTGGCCTGGGAGAAGCGCGGCGATTTGAAGGTCTCCGACCGGTCGATGATCTGGAACTCGGACCTGGTCGAGACCCTCGAGCTGGACAACCTCCTCTACCAGGCGGTGGTGTCGGTTCATTCGGCCGCGAACCGGACCGAAAGTCGCGGGGCGCACGCCCGCGAGGACTACCCCGAGCGCGACGACGAAAACTGGCTCAAACACACGCTGGTGTGGTGCGGCGACGACGGCAAGCCCAGGATCGACTACCGGCCGGTCCACCTGCAGCCGCTCTCGAATGAGATCCAGTCGTTCCCGCCCAAGGCCAGGGTGTATTAGGGTGATGCCGTGCGCGCCGGCCGGGTGCGTTTCGATGATGGCTTTTAAAGGTTCTCCTTTGCGACCCAAGGATCGAGTCAATGGTTGAGTTCGCGCTGCCCCGAAACTCCAGGGTCCGGCCGGGCCGGACCCACGAGGCGCCGCCGGGGGCGAAAAAGCCGCGGGCCTTCAAGGTCTATCGCTGGGACCCGGAGAGGGGCGAGAACCCGCGGCTGGACACCTACGGGATCGATCTCGCCGATTGCGGGCCGATGGTCCTCGACGCGCTCATCAAGATCAAGGACGAGGTCGACGCGACCCTGACCTTCCGGCGTTCCTGCCGCGAGGGCATATGCGGCAGCTGCGCCATGAACATCGACGGCACCAACACGCTCGCCTGCACCAAGCCCATCTCCGATGTGAAGGGCGCGGTGAGAGTCTATCCCCTGCCCCACATGCCGGTGGTCAAGGATCTGGTGCCCGACCTCTCCGTGGCCTACGCCCAATACGCCTCGATCGAGCCGTGGCTCAAGGCCGAAAGCCCGGCGCCGGAGCGCGAGCGCCTCCAGAAGCCGGAGGATCGGGCCAGGCTTGACGGGCTGTGGGAATGCATCCTGTGCTTCTGCTGCACCACCAGCTGTCCGAGCTACTGGTGGACCGGCGACCGCTATCTGGGGCCCGCCGTCCTGTTGCAGGCCTATCGCTGGATCGCCGACAGCCGCGACGCGCGTACCGACGAGCGCCTCGACCAGCTCGAGGACCCGTTCCGGCTCTATCGCTGCCACACCATCATGAACTGCACCAAGACCTGTCCCAAGGACCTCAATCCGGCCAAGGCCATCGCCGAGATCAAGAAGCTCATGGTCGCCCGGCGCTAGGCCGCGGCGAGGCCCCGAGGATTGCCCCAGGCCGCCGGGGCCGCCCTGGGGGCGCATTTGACCGTGGCAGGAATCAACTGGGCCGGGGCACGATGGCGGCCGGGCTGTGCGCGGCGGGCGGGTCGGTTAGGCCTGGAGGTGGCGCGGACGGCGGGAGCGCGGCAAGGCTCCCGCCCAGCTCCGCCCGCCTCGGAAGAGCGGGAAGTCCCCTATCTACGACAAGGCGATATCGCCGTCGATCTCGTAGCGGAGGTCGACGCTGTCGATGGTCAGGGCCATCCGCGCCTTTAGGGTCTCGTTACCCGATATCCTGCCGGCTCTTATTGCCTCGCGCACCGCCTTTTCGATCTCGCGCTGGGAGCTCACGCCGACCTTTTTCAAGTACTTGCGAATTTCCATGTTGAAGAGGTCTTCGTCCATTGGTTCCTCCACCCTCAAGGGACGTTTCCGGTGCCGCGGCCACAATAGCCGTTCGCCGGGGCCGGTGCCAGCCGGGCATCGGGGCCGTCTGCTGCGCTTGGCCGATCGGTTGTCGCCCGTCGGCTTCCAGGGCTCGGCCCCGATAAACAACCCTCATAGACTCCACGGCTGCTACACAGTTGCGCAAAACCCCCGTGTCGGGGCCCCGCCCTCATGCTTCGACAAGCTCAGCATGAGGGCCTCACCCTGAGCCTGTCGAAGGGCGAGGCCCGTATCGCGTATTTGCGCAAGTCGGTACTGGGCGGCTCGAAAGCGCCTCGCCCTCCCCCTTGCCCTCCGCCTTGTCATGTCGCCCGAATCGCGGTAGTTAGCGCGGGTCTTAAAGGCGCCTGTCTCCCGGTGATGCGGTTCGCTCGCTCGCGCGCCGCCGCAGGGCAAACCTGTTGGGTCGAATCCATGGCACGCAGCAAAATCGCGCTCGTCGGCGCCGGCCAGATCGGCGGCACGCTGGCGCTCCATGCCGGGCTCAAGGAGCTCGGCGACGTGGTGCTGGTCGACATCCCCCAGGTCGAGGGCATGCCTCAGGGCAAGGCGCTCGACCTCGCCGAGTCCGCCCCCGTCGAGGGCTTCGACGCGGCCTATGAGGGGGCCACGGACACCCGGGCGATCCGCGGCGCGGACGTGGTCATCGTCACCGCCGGCGTTCCGCGCAAACCGGGCATGAGCCGCGACGACCTGATCGACATCAACGCCGGGGTCATCTCGACCACCGCCAGGGCGGTCAGGCGGCATTGCGCGGGTGCCTTCGTCATCGTCGTCACCAACCCCTTGGACGCCATGGTCTGGGTGATGAAGGAGGTCAGCGGGCTGCCCCCCAACAGGGTGGTGGGCATGGCCGGCGTGCTCGACTCGGCGCGCTTTCGCTATTTCCTCGCCGAGGAGTTCAACGTCTCGGTCGAGGACGTCACCGCCTTCGTGCTGGGCGGCCATGGCGATACCATGGTGCCGCTCACGCGCTATTCGACAGTGGCCGGCATTCCGCTCGACGATCTGGTGAAGATGGGCTGGACGACGAGACAACGGCTCAATCAAATCGTCCAGCGCACCCGTGACGGCGGCGCCGAGATCGTCGGATTGCTCAAGATCGGCTCCGCCTTCTACGCCCCCGCTTCGGCCGCGATCGCCATGGCCGAATCCTACCTCAAGGACAAGAAGCGGGTGCTGTCATGCTCGGCCTGGCTCAGGGGCGAGTACGGGGTCAAGAACCTCTATGTCGGCGTCCCGGTGGTGATCGGGGCGGACGGCGTCGAGCGGATCGTGGAAATCAAGCTGAGAGCCCCCGAGAAGGCCCGGTTCGACCGCTCGGTCGCGACCGTCCGCGGCCTGGTTCAGGTGACCAGGAGATTGTTGGCCAAGCAGGCCAGACCGAGGCGGATGAGCGCCCCGGGCAAGCCGGCCGCGAGGAAGTCCGCGGCGGGGAAGCCGGCGGCCAAGAGGTCCGCGGCCAAGAGGTCCGCGGCCAGGAGAAAATAGGCGCTCTCGCGAAAGTCGGCGCCGCCTGATCAGGCCTCAGGGAGGCGGGCCGGGGCGAAGGCGTCCCTGGCCCGTCTTGACTCCGGAGTGCGCGGCTTGGCATGTTGCGCGCTCTGAGAAGGCTCATGCCATCACCGAAAAGGGGGTTTTCGGGAACGACGGGATTGGCCGCTCCCCAGGCGAGTGGTCAGGGAGATAGCTCCCCAAGCGAGTGGTCAGGGAGAGTAGATGGACATCCACGAGTACCAGGCGAAGCAGATTCTTGCCAAATACGGCATCAACGTGCCCGTCGGCGACATCGCGTATCAAACCCATGAAGCCGAACGCGTGGCGAAGTGGCTTGACGAAGACGTCATGGTCGTCAAGGCGCAGATCCACGCCGGCGACCGCGGCAAGGCCGGCGGCGTGAAGATCGTCCGCTCGGTCCAGGAAGCGGTCGAGGCGGCCGATGACATGTTCGGCATGAGACTCGTCACGCCCCAGACCGGTCCCCAAGGCGAAAAGGTCCACCGGGTCTACATCGAGGCCGGGTGCGATATCGCTGACGAGCTTTATTTCTGCGTGCTCAACGGCCGCGATGCCAACGGCATCACCGTGATCGCCTCGACCGAAGGCGGCATGGAGATCGAAGAAGTCGCGGAGAAGACGCCGGAGAAGATCCTCAGGATCAACCTGGCGCCGGGGGTCGAGCTGCAGCCCCATCACGCCCGCAAGCTCTCCTACGACCTCGGGCTCAAGGGGAAGACGGCGCGGGCCGCAAGGAAGCTCATGATGAACGTGTTCCGGGCTTTCTATGACCTGGATGCCACCCTGATCGAGATCAACCCACTGGCTCTGACCAATGCCGGCGACATCGTCGCCATCGACTGCAAGATGAGCTTCGACGACGACGCCCTCTACCGCCACAAGGACATTGAAGAGCTCAGGGACGATGCCGAGATCGACCCCTTGGAGCTGGAGGCCGCGCGGCACGACCTCAACTACGTCAAGCTCACCGGCAATATCGGCCTCATGGTCAACGGCGCCGGGCTGTCCATGGCGACCATGGACATCATCAAGCAATTTGGCGGCAAGCCGGCCAATTTCCTCGACGTGAGCGGCGCGGCCACGCCCGAGCGCGTGGCCGCGGCCTTCAAGCTCATTTATTCGGATCCCGACGTGAAGGGTATTCTAGTCAACATCTTCGGCGGCATGATGCGTTGCGATTCCATCGCCGAAGGTCTGGTAAGCGCGGCCCGCGAGGTGGGCTTGGGCAAGCCTCTGGTGGTGCGCCTGGAAGGCACCAATGTGAAATTGGGCCGGAAAATCCTTGAAGGGTCTGGCTTGCCGATCGAGTCTGTCAAGGGCATGGCGGAGGCTGCCGAGAAGATCGTCAATGCGGTGAAGAAAGCGGCGTAGATGGCGGTTCTGATCACGCCTGAGACCAAGGTCATATGTCAGGGTTTGACGGGTTCCCAGGGCACCTTCCATTCCGAGCAGGCGATCAAGTACGGCACCAACATGGTCGGCGGGGTGACGCCGGAAAAGGGTGCCACCAGCCATCTCGATCTCCCCGTTTTCGACACCGTGGCCGAGGCCGTGGCCAAGACGGGGGCCAACGCCTCGGGCGTCTTCGTACCCCCGGAGTTTGCGGCCGACGCCATCCTCGAAGCCGTGGAGGCGGGTCTGGATCTCGTGGTGTGCATCACCGACGGCATTCCCGTGCGCGACATGCAGCGGGTCAAGCGCGAAATGCACGGCCGCAAGACCCGGCTTGTCGGCCCCAACTGCTCCGGCGTCATCACCCCCGGGGTGGGCAAGATTGGAATCATGCCCGGCTATGTCCATTCGCCGGGCAAGATAGGAGTCATCTCGCGCTCGGGAACGCTCAGCTACGAGACCGCTATGCAGACCTCGAACTTGGGTCTCGGCCAATCCACCGTCATCGGCATCGGCGGCGACCTCGTGAGCGGCACCAACTTCGTGGACGCCCTGGAGCTTTTCCTCGACGATCCCGATACCGCGGGCATCATCATGATCGGTGAGATCGGCGGCACCATCGAGATCGAGGCCGCCGAGTTCGTCAAGTCCTGGAATAGGAAGAAGCCGGTCGCCGCCTTCATCGCGGGCGCGGCAGCGCCACCGGGACGCCGCCTGGGCCATGCCGGCGCCATCGTCTCCAGCGGCATGGAGACTGCCGAGGCGAAAAAGGAGGCGCTGCGGAGCGCGGGCGTCCGCGTCGCCGAGTCGATCGTCGAGATCGGGGAGAGCATGCGCGACGCCCTGAAAGGCTGAAGGCAAGCGTCCCGGTCGCCGCGTCGTGATCCTTTCACGGGGAGGCGAGGGGGCGGCAGCCTTCATTCGTTTGAAAGGCCGCTTTGGGGAGCAATTGAGGATAGCCGAAATGCGCGTCAAGGAGCGGCGGGACCGGCGGTGATCAGGACAGGCGCTCGCTTCGCGGCGGGTCTCGCGGCGGTCGTAGGGATCGGGGTTTGAACGACAGGAAACGGAATCGATGGCCACCAACACGCTGATTTCCTTCATCGGCCCCGATCGTCCCGGTTTGATCTCGGAGGTCAGTGGCTTCCTGTTCGAAAAAGGCGGGAATCTCGGCGATGTCACCTTCGCGGTGCTCGGCGAAGGCGCTGAGCTCACGATGATCTACGAAGTACCGAAGGACCTCACCGTCGAGGGTCTCGAGAAGGAGTTGAAGCAGCTTCCCAGGCTCCAGGACGGCGAGGTCAAGGTCACCCTGTTCAGGCTCAAATCGGAACACGGCCCGTCCGGTCGCATCACCCACCGCATCATCCTATCGGGCGGCGATCGGCCCGGTCTGGTCGCGAAAATCACCAAAGTTCTCGACCAGCACGGCGCCAACATCGTGCGCATGAACGCGGAGAAACTGACCGGCACCGCCGGCGACCAATATATCTGCCGCTTCGCCGTCTCGATGCGCGAGCGGAGGGCTCCTGCCTGTCTTGCCGCGATCGTCAACATCGCCGGTGAGCTCAAGCTCACCTTCCGTTACGAGACGGCCTGAGGACACGGGGGCCTTCCGCCACCCCGGCTTCCCGGCCCACCCCTGGCGCGGGGCGCCAGGGGCCGCGGATACGCGTTCCGCCTCCCTTCATCCCTTCGTGACGGGAGTTTCCCCCATGTGATATTAACCTGACGACTTTTTTGGGGATTGGGTTGGGGGCGCGAGGCGTCCGATTCGCTGAGCCGGTCCCTATGACAGCCGGGACGAGGCCGGATGAACGTTCACGAGTATCAGGCCAAACAGCTTCTCGCCAAGTACGGAGTCACCGTCCCGCGCGGCGGCGTCGCCTATACGCCGGCGGAGGCCGAGAAAGTGGCGCGCGATCTGGGCGGCCCGGGATGGGTCGTCAAGGCTCAGATTCACGCGGGCGGGCGCGGCAAGGCCGGGGGCATCAAGGTCGCGGGCAGTCTGGAGGAGGTGCGCGAATGCGCCCGCGGCATGCTCGGCATGACCCTCGTCACCCACCAGACCGGCCCGGCGGGCAAGGAGGTCAAGCGCGTCTATATCGAGAAGGGCTTGGACATTGAGCGCGAGCTCTATCTCGCCATTGTGGTTGACTGCGCCGCGCGCCGCGTCGCCGTCATGGCCATGAGCGAGGGCGGCGTGGAGATCGAGGAGGTCGCGGCGGGCAACCCCGAGAAAATCCTTAAAGCGACCATCGATCCCGCCATCGGCTTGGAGCCGTTTTATGCCCGCAAGCTCGCCTTCGGCCTTGGCCTCGAAGGCGGGCAGGTCAACGCCGCGGTCGGGTTCGTGGGCGCCATGTATGAGGCTTTCGTCGGCCTGGATGCCAGCCTCATCGAGATCAACCCGCTGGCGGTCACCGGAGCCGGCGAGCTGGTCGCGCTCGACGCCAAGATGAGCTTCGACGACGCCGCGCTCTTCCGCCACAAGGACATCGAGGAGCTCAGGGACGAGGACGAGGAGGACCGGACCGAGCTCGAGGCGACCCGCCACGACCTCAACTACGTCAAGCTCACCGGCAATATCGGCTGCATGGTAAACGGCGCCGGCCTGGCTATGGCGACCATGGACATCATCAAGCTCCATGGGGGCGAGCCGGCCAACTTCCTCGACGTTGGCGGCGGCGCCACCAAGGAGCGGGTCACCATCGCGTTCAAGCTGATTCTCTCCGATTCCAATGTCGAGGGCATCCTGGTCAATATCTTCGGCGGCATCATGCGCTGCGACGTCATCGCCGAGGGCATTGTCGGCGCGGCCCGCGAGGTGGGCTTGAGCAAGCCGCTGGTGGTCCGCCTGGAAGGCACCAATGTCGAGCTGGGCGAGAAAATCCTTAAAGAGTCCGGCCTGCCGATCACCTCGGCCGGGGATCTGGCGGACGCCGCCGAGAAGGTGGTGAGCGCCGTCCGGGAGGCGGCGTAGGTGGCCATTTTCGTCAGCGCTGAGACGCGGGTGCTCTGCCAGGGCTTCACCGGCGCCCAGGGCACCTTTCACTCCGAACAGACGATCGCCTACGGCACCAAGATGGTCGGCGGCGTCACCCCTGGCAAAGGCGGCGCCACCCACCTCGGCCTGCCGGTGTTCAACACCATGGCCGAGGCGGTCGCCGTCACCGGCGCGAACGCCACCGCGATCTACGTGCCGCCGCCCTCGGCGGCAGACGCCATCTTGGAGGCGATCGACGCTGGGATCGAGCTTGCCGTCTGCATCACCGAGGGCATCCCCGTGCTCGACATGGTGCGGGTCCGGCGCGCGCTCCAAGGCTCCGGCACACGGCTCATCGGGCCCAACTGTCCCGGGGTCATCACGCCGGAGGAGTGCAAGATCGGCATCATGCCGGGCCATATCCATACCCGCGGCCGGATCGGCATCGTCTCGCGCTCCGGCACGCTCACCTATGAGGCGGTGGCCCAGACCACCGCCGCCGGGCTCGGCCAGTCGACCTGCGTGGGGATCGGCGGCGACCCGGTGGGCGGCACCGACTTCATCGACTGCCTGGAGGCGTTCCTGGCCGACGACGAGACCGAAGGCATCATCATGATCGGCGAGATCGGCGGAAGCGCCGAGGAGGAGGCCGCCGAGTTCATCAAGCGGGCCAAGACCAGGAAGCCGGTGGTCGGTTTTATCGCCGGGGTGACCGCACCGCCGGGTCGTCGCATGGGCCATGCCGGCGCCATCATCTCGGGCGGCAAGGGCGGCGCCGGGGACAAGATCGAGGCTTTGCGGAGCGCCGGAGTCGTCGTCACCGAGTCGCCGGCGCGCCTCGGCGGCACCATGTTAGAAGTATTGAAGGACTGAGCCAGAGTTACTATCAATAGAGTACTGTCAATAAAGAACGGGCGCGGCCCTAAACCGCGCCGGAGGAAAGAACGGGCGCGGCCCTAAACCGCGCCGGAGGAGTCATGGCGTCCAAGCTTGAGCAAAATTCGTTTTTATTTGGCGCCAACGCCACGTTCATCGCGGAGCTGTACGGCCGTTATCTCGGCGATCCCGGCTCGATCGATCCGAGCTGGACCGGGTTCTTCGCCGAGCTTGATGACGACGCCCGCGCCGTGCTCGATGACTTGCGTGGCGCCAGCTGGTCGCCCCGCGTCACCAGGATCATCGGCGATGGCGGGGTCGATGCTTTTCCCGAAGGAAAAGCCGTCGGCCGGGCGCTGCCGGCGCCCGCCGAGGGCCTCGATCAGGTGCGCGCGGCGACGCTCGATGCCGTCCGCGCGCTGACGCTGATTCGATCCTACCGGGTGCGCGGCCACCTCAACGCCAGCCTCGATCCCCTGGGTCTGGAGGAGCCCGCCTACCAGCCCGAGCTCGATCCCAAAACTTATGGATTCAGCGAGGGCGATTACGACCGCCCGATCTTTATCAACAACATGTTCGGCATGGAGACCGCGACGCTCAGGGAGATTCTCGCGCGCGTGCGCGAGATCTATTGCGGCAGCATCGGCGTCGAGTACATGCATATCCAGGAACGCGAGCAGAGGGCGTGGATCCAGGAGCGCATCGAGCAGGTTCACAACCGTATCGAATTCTCGCCCGAGGAGAAGCGCGCCATCCTTGAGCGGCTCACGGTCGCCGAGGTCTTCGAGCGATTCCTCGATAAGAAGTACACCGGCACCAAGCGCTTCGGCATCGAGGGCGCCGAGACCGCCATCCCGGCGCTCGAGGAGATCGTCAAGCGCAGCGGTGAGTTGGGCATCGAGGAAATCGTCATCGGCATGGCCCATCGCGGGCGCCTGAACGTGCTGGCCAACGTCATGGACAAGCCGTTTGCCGCCATGTTCTCGGAGTTCCAGGGCAATCCGGCCAAGCCCGAGCACGTCCATGGCTCCGGCGACGTCAAATACCATCTTGGCACCTCCTCGGACCGCGAGTTCAACGGCAATCTGGTTCACCTGTCTTTGACCGCCAACCCGTCCCATCTCGAAGCCGTGGATCCGGTGGTGGTCGGCAAGGTCCGGGCGAAGCAGACCCAGCGGGGCGTCGAGGAGGGGCGCCGGAAGGTGATGGCGCTCCTGCTCCACGGCGACGCCGCGTTTGCGGGCCAGGGACTGGTCGCCGAGACTTTTGACCTGTCGCAGCTGAAGGGCTACCGAACCGGCGGCACCGTTCACTTCGTGATCAACAACCAGATCGGCTTCACCACGAACCCGGTCCAGTCGCGGTCTTCGCCCTATTGCTCGGACATCGCGAAGATGGTTCAGACGCCGATCTTCCACGTCAACGGCGACGACCCCGAGGCGGTGGTCGAGGTCGCCCACATCGCCATCGAGTTCCGCCAGCGCTTCCAGAAGGACGTGGTCGTGGACATGTTCTGCTACCGCCGCCACGGCCACAGCGAGGCCGACGAACCGGCCTTCACCCAGCCCCTCATGTACCGCAGGATCGCCGAACACCCCACGACGCGGGAGATCTACGCCCGAAAGCTGATCGAGGAAGGCGTGGTGAGCGAGGCGGAAGCAGGCCGCGTTGTGGATGACTTCGAACGCCGCCTGGAGCAGGATTTCGAAGCGACACAATCTTACAAGCCCGACAAGGCCGACTGGCTCGAGGGCGCTTGGACCGGCCTCGAGGTGGCGCGTGGCGGGGCTCGCCGCGGCAAAACGGCGGTGTCGCATAGACTCCTGCGCGAGGTCGGCCTGCGCCTGTGCGAGCCGCCGCCCAACTTCAACGTCAACTCCAAGGTCCTGCGCCAGCTCGACGCGAGACGCCGAATGATCGAAGCGGGCGAGGGCATCGACTGGGCGACCGCCGAGGCTCTGGCCTTCGGCACGCTGCTCGTCGAGGGCACGCCCGTGAGGCTCAGCGGCCAGGACTGCGGTCGCGGCACCTTTTCCCAGCGCCACGGGGTGCTGATCGACCAGGAGAGCGAAGAACCCTACATCCCGCTCAACAATATCCGGGAAGGCCAAGCCCTGTTCGAGATCATCGACAGCCCGTTGTCCGAGGCCGCGGTGCTCGGCTTCGAATACGGCTACAGCTTGGCCGAGCCCCACGCGCTCGTCCTGTGGGAAGCCCAGTTCGGCGACTTCGCCAACGGCGCCCAGGTCATCATCGATCAGTTCATCAGCACCGGCGAGTCGAAATGGCTCAGGATGTCGGGCCTCACTATCCTGGTGCCCCACGGCTATGAGGGCCAGGGGCCGGACCATTCTTCGGCGCGGCTTGAGCGCTACCTGCAGCTCTGCGCCGAGGACAATATCCAGGTGGTGAATTGCACCACGCCCGCCAGCTTCTTCCACGCCTTGCGCCGCCAGATGCGCCGCATGTTTCGCAAGCCCCTCGTGGTCATGACGCCGAAATCGCTGCTTCGCCACAGGCTGGCGACGTCGAAGCTGGCCAATATGGGCCCGGGCACGTCCTTTCACCGGGTGATGTACAGCGACGAAGTTCTATGCCCGGACAATGAGGTGAAGCGCGTGATCTTGTGCTCCGGCAAGGTCTATTACGACCTTTACCAGGAGCGCGCGCGGCGCGGCTTGAAGGAAGTCTTTTTCCTGCGCCTCGAACAGCTCTATCCGTTCCCCTTCAGGGCGCTGACCAAGGAGCTCGGCCGCTTTCCCCACGCCGAGGTGGTCTGGTGCCAGGAGGAGCCCAGGAACATGGGCGCCTGGGCCTTTGTTGAGCCGCGCATCGAACAGGTCTTGACGGAGATCGGCGCCGTCTGCGGGCGTCCGGCCTATGTCGGCCGCGATGAGGCCGCCGCGCCGGCGTCCGGCCTGCTTGCCAAGCACGACGAGGGGCAGAGGAAGCTGGTCGGCAAGGCGCTGACGCTGTGAGCAGGGAACGCGCGCGGCATCGACTCGTCTCGCGCCGCGGCCGGTCTCCGACGGACCCGGAGACGCCGCGCAAATGAGATGGTCATGACGGCTGAGATCACGGTGCCCGCCCTCGGCGAGTCGATCACGGAGGCGACGGTGGGCCGATGGCTCAAGTCGGTCGGCGACGCCGTCGATGTCGACGAGCCGGTGGTCGAGCTCGAAACCGACAAGGTGACCGTGGAGGTCAATGCGCCGCTGGCCGGCACGCTCGGCGAAATCCTTGTGGGAGAGGGCGCCAATGTCGAGATCGGGGCCGTGCTCGGCGTTATCGCCGGCGGCGGCGCGGCCGCGGCCAAGGAAAAGCGGCGCAAGCCTGCGGCGCCCGGGCCGGAGGCGATGGCCGTGCAGGCCGCCCGGCCCTCCGCGCCGGAAGCCGCCCGGCCCTCCGCGCCGGAAGCTCCCCGGCCCCCCGCGCCGCAAGCCGCCCGGCCTGCGGTGTCCAGGTCTGAGGCGCCGCTGTCGTCGGCGGTCAGGAAGCTGGTCGAGGAAAACCGGCTGGACCCGGTCGCCATTCCCGCCACCGGCAAGGGCGGGCGGCTCACCAAGGGCGACGTGCTTTCCTTTCTCGAGCGTAGCGGCGCCCGGATTCAAGCCGTTCCGCCCGAGCCCGAGCCCGCCCTCGAGCTCCCGGCGCCCGAGCCCGCCCTCGAGCCCCCGGCGCCCGAGCCCGCCGTCCGGAGGGAGGAGCGGGTGCGCATGACGCGCTTGCGAAAACGCATCGCCGAGCGGCTCAAGGAAGCCCAGAACACGGCGGTCATGCTCACCACCTTCAACGAGGTGGACATGAGCAAGGTGATGGCGGTCCGCGCCCGGTGTCGGGAGGAGTTTGAGAAGAAGCACGGGGTCCGGCTCGGCTTCATGTCGTTTTTCCTCAAGGCGTCGATCGTCGCGCTCAAGGAAATCCCGGCGGTCAACGCCCAGATCGACGGCGACGACATCGTGTTCAAGAACTATTACGACATCGGCGTCGCCGTGGGCACGCCCCATGGTTTGGTGGTGCCGGTGGTGCGGGACGCCGACAGGCTCAGCTTCGCCGAGATCGAGGTCAAGATCACCGAGCTCGGCCGCAAGGCGCGCGACGGCAAGCTTTCCATGGAGGATCTCACCGGCGGCACTTTCACCATCTCCAACGGCGGCGTCTATGGCTCGCTCCTGTCGACGCCGATTCTGAATCCGCCGCAATCGGGCATCCTGGGCATGCACAAGATTCAGCCGCGCCCGGCGGCGGTCGACGACAAGATCGAGATCCGGCCGATGATGTACCTGGCGCTCAGCTACGATCACCGCATCGTCGACGGGCGCGAGGCGGTGACGTTCTTGGTGCGGCTCAAGGCGTGCATCGAAGACCCGGAGCGCATCCTCCTGGACATGTAGCTGTGCTCGGCCGCTCCAGGCCCGAGCCACGGGCCGGCGCGGCTTGAGAGCCTATTTGAGGGATCCGGCCCGGTCGCGCGCCCGCACCGGGAGGCGCCCGCCCGCTGTTCTTAAAACCAACCTGTAAGATGGTGGCGGCCGTCCCGTCCCTATGACAGGGGGGAAGACCCGACGACTACCCAGAGCCAGAGCCCTTTGTCTTTGATTCTATTCTTGGCACGGCCTCCGCCTCGCTGGACTTCGTCGCCCCGGGCGAGCCGCTGTTTTCAACCTCCTCCGCCCTTAATTATGCACCAAAAACACTTCCTTCTCATCCTTATCAGAAGATCTTATTGTATCTTATTGTGCACCAAAAACACTTCCTTCTCATCCTCATCAGAAACAAAATAATTATGTGTTCCGTTGACTGTTAGGTTGAAGACTTGTACTGCTTTCTCTACTTTCTTTATACTTTTGATTTTGATGTGTGAGTTTCCAAGTACTTTGTCTCCAACTTTTAGCTCCGCTGCTTCTTTCCAAACATCATTACCAACAGCAAATGGATGCGTACCAGTAACTTTAAGATTATCGTTAAGCAGCAAATATGAAGCTACTTCTATAGTAAATAATCTTGTTACTTTGCTGTTAACTTTTTTATTTGTATTAAAATCAAAGCTTTGTACTTCTTCTCCTTCTTCAATTTCTGCAATAGGCTTGAAGGTGTTGTCTGCCATTAAGACTTTGGTGTCAGCAGTAAAGCAACCTGGTGCCGATTCTATTCTTGGCACGGCGTCCGGCTCCTCCACCACCGGAGGCTCCTTGATGAGATCCGTGATCGGCGGGAAGAACGCACCAGTCACGCCAGACTCATCATAGAATTTCCCCCAAGTACGCTGTTCCCACAGCGTAGTCGGGAGGGGAATGGTTGTTGGATAGAGCCCTTCATAAATCTCCCGCGCGATGTCGGGCGGCGCCGACGCCGCCGGCGTCGGCGCCGCGTCGGGCGCGGCCACGGTGGAGGCAAGCCCCGGGGTGTCGATGTTCACCGTCACGCCCTCGAGGTTGGAGATTGCGAGCGCGCCCGCGCGCAGGATCACGGTCGTCGCCCCGTCCGGCGCCACGAACAAGTCGAAGATCGTGCCGCGGACGCCGATGATGGCGACCGGCGTCCTGATCTCGTAGGACGCCGACGCCAGCGAGCCCGAGACGAACCGGAAGACGCCGACGGTCGCCGACATCACGACCTTGCTCACATTGGGATCGGGATCGAACACGAAGGTATCGAGGACCAGCCGCGATTCCGGGCCGATCGACATCGTCGTCTCGTCCAGGAACAGGAGCTGGGTCGAGCTCTCCACTTCGGTCTCGATGGCTTCGTTGTGGAACAGCCGGTCGCCGATCACCAGCGTTCTCTCCTGCTCGGCCAGCGTGCCATGGACCAGGTTCACCACGGCCGCGGTGACGCCGATGCTCTCCTGCGCGGCGGCGCTCGCCGTCCAACCCGCGAGTATGAGGCCCGCGGCAAGCGCATATCGGACGGTCATGATCAGAACTCCCATGCGACGCTCACCCCGAAGGAGTGGTTCTTATATCTCTTTTGGGGATCGTTTGAGTAGTTGTTCTCGAAGAAATAGCGCAAGACCAGGGTCACCTCCGGCCGCAGAAACTCCGAAACCACGACTTTGGCGCCCGGGGCGTACCGCCTGTCCTCTCGGTCCTCCACCTCATCCGGGTCGTGACCTATGTAGTCCCGGTACCATAGAACTAACTCGGGACCAGCCAGGACATTGTCGTAAACCGGGTAAAGGTACTCGGCCTGGGCGCTGATCTGGTGATAGCGATTGCGATACTTACCGGTATCCCCACCACCCCTGGCGCCATTGAAGATGTAACGGGGCATTGTTATGGACAGCACATCTTGGGTGGCGGCGGCGGCCAGGTTGGTCCATTGGAACCTCGGGGCCACCTCGAATACCACCGCGTCGCGTCCGGTTCTCTCGGTGTTGTAGTCCTCGAGGGCAAGCCGGAGGTCGAGCGTCCGGAGAATGCCGGGGCCGAGCTTCTCGAAGTTGACGACGACGCCGGCCGAATAGAACAGGAACTCGCGGTCAAGCGCCGCGTAGGTCAGGGCGACAGCGGGGCGGACCTGCCACCGATCGGGCAGCAGGAGAAGCGGTCCCGATTGCGCGCTGACCAGGTACAGATCGGCCGCCTGGAAAGCTACATGGGCGTCCCCGTACAGCTGCGCGGTGGTCCGGATCCGCCGGTCGCCGAGCACGCGCTCGTCCCGCACGATTATCGCCGCCGACCCGGAGTGATCGCCAAAGGTGCCGACTTCCTCCTCGCGGTGCGGCGCGTTGGTATCGTACCGGTAGCCGAGGATGGCCACATACGCCGTCCGGCTGGGCTCCAACAGCCTGCGAATGCGCGCCGCCTCGGCCAAGGCCGTCGCGTTCTCCGGGTCCTGCAGCAAAAGCCGCTCGTAGGTGGCGAGCGCCTTCTCCAGCTCGCCGCGCTCCTCGGCAAGCCGGGCGTAAAGCAGATTGAGCTCCACGTCGCTCGGGTTTTGCAGGAGCCGCTGGAAGACGGATTCGATGTCCTCTGCGCCCTGGGCCGAGCCGATCAGCAAGCCAAATGCCAGAAAGACGGCGGCTGCGCGCATCAAAATCAAAGGCCTTCCCCCCTGTTGACTGTTTGACTGTCGCGCTCGCCCGGAGGCGCGAGCCTGTCCGACCTTTGCCCGCGGACGCACGAAACCCAGACGATATCGTCTGGGATGGGTCCGGCGCAAGAAAATCATTCCGCAAGAAAATTTATGGCGCGTAAACGATTGACGGCGCGTAAGCCCAAGGTCAAGGGCTACCGGCGCCATTAATCGGAATTAATACAATTAATACAATAACATAATACAAATTAGGAAGCCTGTAGGGCGTGTGGATCGCGCCGCTCAGCCGCCCGGCGGCGGGTGCGGCGGCGGATGCGGCGGCGGGGTGGCAAACGCGGCTCTTGGTCGAACAGCTCGGCAAGCTTCTCCATCAGGGTGCCGCCGAGCTGGTCGGCGTCGACGATGGTCACCGCCCGTTGATAATAGCGGGTGACATCGTGGCCGATGCCGATGGCGACGAGCTCGATTGGCGAGTACGTCTCGATCCACGCGATGACCTCGCGCAGATGGCGCTCCAGGTAGTTGCCGGGATTGACTGACAGGGTCGAGTCGTCGACCGGCGCGCCGTCCGAGATCACCATGAGGATGCGCCGCTCCTCGGGCCGTTCCAACAGGCGCTGGTGCGCCCACAGGAGCGCTTCGCCGTCGATGTTCTCCTTGAGGATTCCATCGCGCAGCATGAGACCCATGCGCTTGCGCGCGCGCCGCCACGGCGCGTCGGCGGCCTTGTAGACGATATGACGCAGGTCGTTGAGGCGTCCTGGATTCGGTGGCTTGCCCGCGGCCAGCCAGCGCTCGCGCGACTGGCCACCCTTCCAGGTGCGGGTGGTGAAGCCCAGAATCTCCACCTTGACGCCGCAGCGCTCCAGCGTGCGGGCGAGGATGTCGGCGCTCATCGCCGCCACCGTGATCGGCCGGCCGCGCATCGAGCCGGAGTTGTCGATCAACAGCGTAACCACCGTGTCGCGGAACTCGATTTCCTTTTCGCGCTTGTAGGACAGCGGATAGACCGGGTTGACCACGACCCGGGCGAGCCGGCCGCTGTCTAGCAGCCCCTCCTCCAGATTGAACTCCCAGGCCCGCGACTGTTTGGCCAACAGACGCCGCTGCAGGCGGTTGGCGAGCCGGCCGATCACGCCCTGCAGGTGGGCGAGCTGCTGGTCGAGCTGGTGGCGCAGGCGGGACAGCTCCTGGGGGTCGCACAGTTCGTCGGCGTCGATGATCTCGTCGAACTCGGTGGTGAAAGCGTGATGGAACAGCTGGTTGGGCTCTGCCCCAAGGCTGGCCTCGGGTCTCAAGGGGCGGCCCGGCTGGGTCAGGGTGTCGTCGGCCGCGTCGGGCGCCAGCTGGGTCTCCAAATCCTCGCCGTCGCCGCCGTCCTCGCCGGTCGCCTCCAACGCCTCGGCGGTCGGCATGGCCTCGGCGTCCTCGTCCTCGCCGTCGCCGTCTTCGTCGAGGTCTTCGCCACCCGTTTGGCCCTCGCCGGGGCTTTCCACATCATCCCGGTCGGTCTTCGCCGAGTCCTCGTCGCCGAGCTCGAGATCGTGGATCAACCGCCGCACCGCCCGGGCATAGGCGTCCTGGTCGTCGATGTGTTTTTTCAGGTCGGCTAGGTCCTTGCCGGCGCGGGATTCGAGAATCGGGCGCCAGAGATTCACCATCCGACGCGCGCTCTCGGGCGGCGATATGCCGACGAGGCATTCGCGGGTCAGGAGGCCGATCACCTCGGCCAGCGGCGCGTCCTCGCGCTCCGTGATTTGGGCGTAGTCCCGGTTGCGGCAGCGCTCGTCGACCGCGGCCGCGAGATTCAAGGCGACGCCGGCCATGCGCCGGGCGCCCAGAGCCTCGCACCGGACCTGTTCGACCGCATGGAAGATCGCCCGGGCCGTGGCGCCAGCCGGCAGGCCTTTGGTGTGCAGCTCGGCGTCGTGATGGCGCAGCTTAAGCGCCATGGAATCGGCTTCCCCGCGGAGCTGGGAGACCTCGCCCACAGTCGGATCCCTGGACGGCGGCGGCAGGCGCGCCTCGGTGCCGACGAGCCCCGCTGGATCGGGCGTGAACGCGACGGTCACGTCGTCGCGCCCGGCGATCGCCCGCATCGCCGCTGCGGTAACGCGCCGGAAGCGCTCGACCGGGCTCTCGGCCTCGGCCGCGATCTGTCCGTTAAACAAGGTTCATCTGGACGCTGGTTTCCGGGAGCTCGGTGCCGAAGCAGCGCTGGTAGTACTCGGCGACGGTGGGGCGCTCCGCCTCGTCGCACTTATTGAGGAAAGTGGCCCGGAAAGAGAAGGCCACGTCGCCGAAGATCTCGACGTTTTCGGCCCAGGTGATGGTGGTCCGCGGCGACATGACGGTCGAGATGTCGCCGGCGATGAAACCGGCACGGGTCAAATCGGCGAGCGCGACCATGGCGCGGATCAGCTCGCGTCCCTCCTCGGTGTCATGGCTCGGCACCTTCGCGAGCACGATCGCCATCTCCTCACCGTGGGGCAGGTAATTGAGCGTGGCCACGATGTTCCAGCGGTCCATCTGCCCCTGGTTGATCTGTTGCGTGCCGTGGTAAAGCCCGGTGGTGTCGCCCAGGCCGATGGTGTTGGTCGTCGCGAACAGGCGAAAGGCCGGGTGTGACCGGATCACGCGGTTCTGATCCAGCAGGGTCATCTTGCCATCGGCCTCGAGCACGCGCTGGATCACGAACATGACGTCCGGCCGCCCCGCGTCATACTCGTCGAAGCAAAGCGCTATGGCGTGCTGGGCCGCCCAAGGCAACAGGCCCTCGCGGAACTCCGTCACCTGCTTGCCGTCGCGCAGCACGATGGCGTCCCTGCCCACCAGGTCGATGCGGCTGATGTGGCTGTCCAGATTGATCCGGATGCAGCCCCAGTTGAGCCGCGCCGCCACCTGCTCGACATGGGTCGACTTGCCGGTGCCGTGGTAGCCCTGGATCAGAACCCGCCGGTTGTGGGCAAAGCCGGCCAGGATGGCCAATGTGGTGTCGTGATTGAAGCGGTAGGCGTCGTCGATCTCGGGCACATGCTCGTTGGGCTGGCTGTAGGCCGGCACCTTCATGTCACAGTCAAGGCCGAAGGTCTGACGCACCGAGATGGTGATGTCGGGAGTGCCGAGGGGCTCGGCGAAGTCATCTCCGGAGGAGTTCTCAACGGTCATGACGGCGGATTTTGGATTGCGATTGTTTTCGGTTGCCGGGGAGGACTTGCGCCGTCAACACAGGAAAGCGTTTTTAAGGGTGGTGTAAGCTTGGTTGATGCGTTTGAGCCGATCTTCCCCTGTCTTGTCACCGCCATTGGCGTCGGGGTGGTGGCGTTTGGCCAGCTCCTTGTAGCGGGCCTTGATCCGTCCCCGGGTTACCGAGGAATCGAGATTCAGGATCGCAAGCGCTTCTTCCTCGGGCGTTTGCGGTCGCCAGGGGCGCCGTTCGGACGCGCCCTCGGGGCCCCGCCCGTTCCCGGCGCTCGCGAACAGTCCGAACACGTCATCGGGGCGCCCGTAGGCGGCGCGCCAGCCGTGCAGCACGCGGCCACCTATCGGCCAAGTCGGCCGCCGCCAGACGGTATCCGCTCTGATATGGGCCTCGATCTCGGTCTCGCTCATGCCGGTGTAATAGTTCCACGCGGCGTTATAGGCGCGCACATGGCCGAGACAGAACCAGTAGTAGTTGGTGAGCTTTTTCCTGGACCTGGGCGCAGGATACACGCCTTCCCCCTGGCAGTCCGGGTGGTCGCACCACCGGGGCCCCTCCGCAGGCTCGTCCAGCGCCGGATTGAACGGTTCCTGTCTCGTGTTGTACACGCCGAGAGTATGGCGGGGTCCAATCCGGCTGGCAAGCTCTAGTGCTCGGCCAGGAGAGGAGGGATGAGGCGGGTCCTCGCTGTTGACACGGGGGGCGCGCGGCATCAGTTTTCCGGGACCTGCTGCCAAGCGATTCACCCGGGGCTCCGACCATGCGCGTGGCCGACCAGATCCGCCGGAAGCTGACCGCGGGCCTCGCTCCCGCGCGGCTTGAGGTCATTGACGAGTCCCATTTGCACGCCGGCCATGTCGGCGCGCGGCCGGAAGGCGAAAGTCATTTTCGCGTCGAGATCGTCTCCCGGGCCTTCCAGGGGAAGTCGCGGATCGACCGCCAGCGGCTGGTCTACCGGATCCTCGCGGAGGAGCTGGCCGGCGGGGTCCATGCGCTGGTGGTCAAGGCCCTGACGCCCCGGGAAGAGGGCGGCTGACCGCGTCCGTCCACCGCATCCGTCCGCCGCGACCCCCGCCGGCCTTGAACGCCCCGCGATAGAGCTCCGACTGAGCTGCGCTCTGGTTCCGGGGCCTGCTTCGAGAGTCCGCCGCGGCCCCCGCCGGCCTTGAACGCCCCGCGATAGAGCTCCGACTGAGCGGCGCTCTGGTTCCGGGGCCTGCTTCGAGAGTCCGGCGCGGCCGTGTCAGGGCCCTCAAACAGGCTCTAGGTCAAGAGGAGTCTCGTCGCTTTAGGAGCTCTCCGCCCGGGCGCCCCCGTCCGGCGGGGTGATCCGGATCGAGGTGATCTGGTTGCGCTTGCGCCGGAGGATTTCGAACCGGAAGCCGTAGAACTGGAACACTTGGCCGGCCTCGGGAATCCGGCGCGCCTCCTGCAGCACCAACCCCGCCGCCGTGGCGGCCGCCTCGTCTGGCAGGTCCCATTCGAACTGGCGGTTGAGGTCGCGGATGGTGACGGTGCCGTCCACCATATAGGAGCCGTCGGCCAGGGTGCGCACGCCGGCCACCGGCAGATCATGTTCATCGGCTATGTCGCCGACGATCTCCTCGAGGATGTCCTCGAGCGTCACGATGCCCATCAACGCGCCGTATTCGTCCACCACCAAGGCGAAATGCTCGCGGCGCCGGCGGAACGCCTGCAGCTGCTCCAGCAGGCTGGTCGATTCCAGAATAAACCAGGGTTTCGCCGCCACCGTATCGATGTCGAGTCTGTCGAGTCTGCCCTCGTGGGTGCGCACTTCCTTCAAGAGCGCCTTGGCATGGAGCACGCCGACGATGTTGTCGGGCTCATGGCGCCACAGCGGGATTCGGGTGTAGGGGCTGGCGACCGCCTCGTCGATGATGGCGGCCGGTGGTGTCTCGGCGTCGATCATGGTGACGTTCTTGCGGTGGGTCATGATCTCCCCGACATCGACGTCGGCGAGGTCGAGGATGCTGCGCAGCATGGCGCGTTCCTGCCCGATCTCGGGCGCGCTTCCCTTGTGGAGCTCGATCGCGCCGCGCAGCTCCTCTTCGCGCGCCGACAGGCTGAGCTGGGCGCCGAGCTCGCTCCCGAACAGCTTGAGCGTGCCCCGCACGACGATCTGTATGGCATGGGTGACGGGGGCGAGCACGAAGACGATCACGCGCAGCACGGGCGCGACCGCCAGCGCCAGCCGGTCGGCGTGGTTGATGGCGTAGCTCTTGGGCAGCACCTCCGCGAAAATCAAGATGAGCAGCGTCATGACGACGGTGGCGTAGGCCAGCCCGACTTTGCCGAAAAGGCCGAGCAACACGCTGGTTGCCAGCACCGAGGCAAGGATGTTGACCAAATTGTTGCCAAGCAGGATGGCGCCGATCAGCTGCTCCCTGTGCTCGCGCAGGCGGTTGACCAGGCCGGCGCGTCGGTTGCCAAGCTGCTCCAGCCGATGCATACGCGGCCGGGAAGCCGCGGTGAGCGCCGTTTCCGAACCGGAGAAAAAGGCGGAAAGAACCAGAAGAACGGCAATCGCGCCGATTAAAACCAGGAGGCCCGTGTCCATGGCTTGGCCGGTTTCCCTTCAGCTACTCGTCGATCGCGGCGCCATTCCGGGTTCCGGTGCGGCGCGGGCGGCTGGGGCGGCTGGACCGGCTGGGGCGGCTGGACCGATAGGCTCGTGCCGGGTTCAATCTCAGGCCGCCTGCCCCCCGCCATCCGACCGCGCCGGTCGCATCACGCGGCGCTCGCCTGTTCGAGCAGCGCTTCGACCTCGGCCGGCGGCACCTCGCGGGTGAGGAACGCCTTGCCGATGCCGCGCGCCAGCACGAAGGTGATCGTGCCGTCCCTGACCTTCTTGTCCTGGCGCATGCGGTCGAGGAGCGCGCCGGCATCCCAGCTCCGTCGCCCGATTCTCTCGATCCCGGTGGGCAGGCCGGCGGCGGCGAGATGGCGGCGCACCCGCTCCGCGTCCTCGGCCGGACACAGCCCCAACCGCACCGAGAGGTCGAAGGCCATGACGAGGCCCACGGCCACCGCCTCGCCGTGCAACAACTCCGGGCCGTAGCCGGTTTCGGCCTCGAGCGCGTGGGCGAAGGTGTGGCCGAGGTTCAAGATCGCACGCGGGCCGGCTTCGCGCTCGTCCGCGGCGACAATCCGGGCCTTGGCGGCCGCGCTCGTAACCACGGCGTGGCGGCGCGCCGCCTCGTCGCCCTCGAGAAGGCGCTCGCCGTTGGCCTCGAGCCAGGCGAAGAACTCGGGATCGTCGATCAGGCCGTACTTCACCACCTCGGTGTAACCGGCCCTGAGCTCGCGGTGCGGCAGGGTGGCGAGCGTGCCGATGTCGGCGAGCACCAGGCGCGGCTGGTGGAAACTGCCGGCCAGATTCTTGCCGTGGCGGGTGTTGATGCCGGTCTTGCCGCCGACCGAGCTGTCCACCTGGGCCAAGAGCGTGGTCGGCATCTGCACCAGGTCGATGCCCCTGAGCACGATGCTGGCGGCGAATCCCGCGAGATCCCCGATGACGCCACCGCCCAGGGCGATCAGGGTCGTCGTCCGTTCCACCCGGGCCTCGATCAGGTCTTCGATCAGTCGTTCCAAATGGCCGAAATCCTTGGTCTGTTCGCCGGCCGGGAGCACGATGCGGTCGTGGGCAATGGCGGCGTCCTCCAGCGCCGCCTCGAGGCACTCCAGATGAAGGGCGGCGACCGTGGCGTCGGTGACGATGATGACCCTCCGCTGCCTCAACAGCGGCGCAAGATGGCGGCCCGCCGCGGCCAGCAAGCCGGTGCCAATGCGGATGTCATAGCTGCGCGGGCCGAGCTCGACCCGCAGCTGGGCGTCCTCGGTCATGGGATCACCGGTCACCACCGGATGCTGCTTTTACCCGACCATCGGCGGTTTGCAGGTAGCGCTCGATCGCTCGGCAGACCCGGTTGGCCGTGACATCGGGCGGCCCGTCGACGCTGTCGACGACAATATCTGCCTTGGCGTAGCTCGGGTAGCGTTCCTCCATCAGCCGCTCAAGGGTCGCACGCCGGTCACCGCTCTTCAACAGCGGCCGGTTGTTGCGCCGTGCCGTGCGGCGAAGCAGGAGGTCCAGATCGGCCCTCAGCCATAGCGAAATGCCGCGCTCGCGAATCTTGGTCCGGATCGCGGGGTCCATGAAGGCGCCGCCGCCAACGGCCAGCACATGCAGCGGATTGTCCAGCAAGCGGAGGATCACGCGCCGTTCGCCCGCGCGGAAGGCTTTTTCGCCGTGGACCGCGAAGATGTCCTCGATGGGGCAGCCGGCCGCCGCCTCGATCTCCCGGTCGGCGTCCACGAAGGGCAGGTCGAGCCGCGCCGCGAGACACCGGCCGATGCGGGTCTTACCCGCGCCCATCAGCCCGATGAGCACGATGGTCTTGGGCACCGACAGGGCCTTGAAACCGATCATGGCGGCGCAAGCATCCGGTCGATGGGACCCGCGCGTTGTCGAAAGGCGGTTGTGCAGCCGTGAGAGTGCCGTAAAATCGCCACAGTCGAAGTCTAGCACAAAATCGCGCTTCATGTCGTGACGGTGCGGATTTCCGGGAACGCTTACGACCGGCCGACGGTCCAGGATTGTCTGAGCAGGGCTCATCCATGATTAGGTTCTCGCGCATCGTTATTGTGGTGGTGATTGGGGCCATCGTGGGCGGCGCCGTGTTTCTTGCCAACTGGGACATGCCGCCGCCTTCTTCCATGGTCGAGAAAGTCATCCCGAATGACCGTTTCCCCCGCTAGGCGTCTTGCCGCCGCGGCCGCTTGTCTCGCCCTCGTGACGGCGGCGGGGGCGGCGACGGGCGCTCGGGCGGCGCCCACCCCTCTCCTCGCTCAGGTCGAGGCTCCTGTCCCGCTCGGGCCGCCCCAGCCGCTCGTGCCCGAGCCGCGCGAGATGTTCGAGCCCGTCGAGTCGGAGCCGTCTCCGCCGCCGGTGACGGAGGAGATTCCTCCGCCCGTCCAGGTCGGCCCGTTGCAGGCTGTCGATCCCGACTCGATCGGGCTCATCGACGAAGCCCGGGGCGGTTTTGGAATCGACATGTGGCGGGGAACCAGCCGCCGGGTGGTTGAATCGCTGCTGCCGGCCCTGCCGGCGGCGACGCGCTCGCGGGTGATGCGCGATCTCATGCGCCGCCTGCTTCTCTCGGCGGCGACGGCGCCAGAAGGTCCCGCCGGGGAGTTCAGCCTGATCGCGCTCAGGGCCGAACGGCTGTCGGCCATGGGCGACATCGCCGCGGCCGCCGATCTTGCCGCCGCCGCGCCGTTGCGGACGGCGGACGAGAGCCTGGCGCGGGTTCAGGTCGACAGCCTGTTCCTCGCTTATGACAATGCCGGCGCCTGCAGGCGGGTGCGCGCCCTGGTCCGCGACTATCGCGGGCCGCACTGGCAAAAGGCCCTGATCTTCTGCCAGGCGCTGGCCGGCGAGCATGTCAAGGCGGTGCTTGGCCTGGACCTGTTGCGCGAGCAAGGGCAGTTGGACGACTCGGCGATTTTCCCCTTGATGGAAGTGCTGACGGGCGCCAGCGAGGCCGGGATCGAAACCCTGCCTGAGGTTTCGGCGTTGGAGCTTGCCATGATGCGGGCGGCGCGCCGGCAGTTGCCGGCCGACGTCCTGGCTTCCGTGGAGCCCGCGATTCTCTTGACCGTTGCGCTCAGCCCCAACGCTCCCCTGGAGGTGCGCTTCGAAGCCGCCGAACGGGCCGAGGCAGTGGGTGCGCTGGCGGCGCGAACGCTGGGGCAGATTTACGAAAGCATCGCATTCACCCAGGAGGAGCTCAGCAACCCGTTGAGCACGGCCGAGGCCGACTACGGTCCACGCGGCCGCGCCCTTCTCTACCGGGCCGCCCGCCTCCAGGTGGTGCCCACGGCCCAGGCCGAGGTCCTTCAGCGGGCCTGGAAGCTCGCGCGGAATGCCGGCGTCTACGCCACCGCGGTGCGGGTCAACCTGCCCGTGCTCCTGGCGCTTAAGCCGTCTAGTGAACTGGCCTGGTTTGCGGGCGACGCCGCCCGGGCCCTCTACTTCGTCGGCCGCGTGGCCGAGGCCCGGGCGTGGTTCGATCTCGCCCGGCAGCAGGCCGGCGCCGAGGCCGCCGCCGCGGCCCAGGCGCTGTGGGCCCTCGCCTACCTCGCCGGCGCCGAAAGCGGGCTTGGGTGGGACCCCGACCGGCTCAAGGCGTGGTGGG
>JACZXZ010000096.1 GCA_022571365.1 Pseudomonadota bacterium
CGTGAGGCCGGTCGCCGGGTTATAGCGGTGCTCGTTCATAGGACTGTTCATAGGGCTGGGATGCCTCTCGATTTCGTCCCCGCCCGCCCCGGGGCGGACGGGACACGGCCCGCGGACTTCATGCCCATGGCGCCGCCGGCCGGCTCAACCGACGCCCAGAATCCACCCTTCGTGCCGGCGGCAGATGCGCTCCTCCCGCCGGCTCAGGCCGGCGGGCCGGGCGAACCATCGGCCGAGGGCGCCGCTTCCGTCCAACCCCAGGACCCAGTCGCGCATCGCGGCGACCTGCCGCGCGTCCTTGATGGCGTAAGGTTGGCCCTCGACGTCGCCGAGGCTCGGCCAGATCTCCGCATGGATGATCCCGTCGAGGAACCCGCCCCAGCCGGTCTCGAACGGCCATAGTCGCGACCGGTCAGCGAGTTCGGGGGCGGTCAAGAGCCGGTGGACCGCCGGCAACCCCACCAGCGCCTGGCTCCCGACCGAGCCGGACGTAAAGAGCTTCCACGGCGACTGGATGCCCCGGCTCTTGAGCCGCTGCTCGACGATCCTCCATTCGCCGAATCCCCGGCCGTTAAAGGACGGTTTGTGTTGGGTCAGCGTCGCCGTCGCCCTGCCGGGCGGGCAGTTCCAGAACGGCCCGGGCCCACCGTCGCCGAGCTCGGCGTTCAGGGCAGCCGCGACCTCGAACCGGTTGTTGGCGCCCGCCCTATCGTCCTCGATGAGGCGTGCCAAACGCGCGGCGAGCGCGCGACCGCTACCGAGGCCCGACCCATTGGGATATCCGTAAGGGAAATCGAAGCCCACCAGGGCGCGGTGGGGGCCCTCTATCAGCAAGCCCCGGACGAAGCGCTCCGCCTCCCGGCGCGTCCGGAAGTAGCGCGGCGCGGGCCGCGCTTTGGCTCTGCCCCAGGCGACCCAACACCTGTTCTCCGCGGGCGCCGCCGGCCCGCGGTCGCTGGCCGCCGACCAGTCGACCATCACGACCAGATCGAACAGGCGTCGCTCGCGCCGGGTGTCCTTCCCAGGCCGTGTAGGGTCCATATCCGGAGGTTATCAGCCGGAGGCTCGCCGTACGCGTACAAAGGGCGGGCCTCTGTACGTGTAGCGGGCGTCTATTCCCGGGCCTCTTTGGCGATTGCCTGTTGGAAGGCCTCGCGCTGCTCGGGCGTGGCTTCGGCCTGATGCTTGGCCTTCCATTCCTCGTAGGCCATGCCGTAGATGATCTCGCGGGCCTGGTCATAGGTCATGTCGATGCCCCGATCCTCGGCCGCCGCCCGATACCATTTGGACAGGCAGTTGCGGCAGAATCCGGCAAGGTTCATGAGATCGATATTCTGGACCTCGGTGTGCTCGCGAAAATGCTGCACCAGCCGACGGAAGCTGGCGGCTTCCAGTTCGATGCGGGTTTTGTCGTCCATTCCTCGCTCCCCCGGGTGATGGCGCCTTTCCACGATAACTTGGCGTCGGCGGCGAGGCGGGTCAAGGACCGCGGCCGGCGGGCGGCGCCGCGCTGATGAGATCCCGGCTTTCCCGGTCGGCCAGGAGGTATTCCTCCTCGATACCGACGGTGAAAGGCGGTCCCTTGATCATGGTGTCGGAGCGCCTGGTGTCCGGCCGAAGCGAATGTTCCTTGAAGACCGCGCCATAAGACTGCACCCATGTCGACCCGTGCGCCGGCTCAGAAATACCGCACCCGGAACAGAGCGGGGTCGGCGAAGACCTCCGCCAACGCCCGACCGAGGATGTCCGCCCACCGCTCCACGCCGCGCCGGGTGGCGATCAGATCCTGGCGTGTTTCAACGAGCACGTGGGCAAGCCCGGCCCGCTCGCCGTGGGCCTCGATGGAATATCCAAACCCCTCGCGCGCCGAATAGGGCCGATTGTCGCCGACGACGATTGCCGGATCGGCACCCAACCTCTCCATGAGCGGCACCGCGATTCGTGGGTCGCGGTTCCACAAGACCCCGATGTGCCAGGGCTGCTCCACGCCCTTGAAGACCGGGGTAAAGCTGTGCACCGAGATCAAGGGCGGGGCGATCCCCTTGCCTTGCAGCCGCTTCAGGGCTTCCTCGATGGCCCGGTGATAGGGCCAGAAGAAGGCCTCGGCCCGAGATGTCGCCTCGGCCGGCGTGACCGCCTGGTTCGCCGGAATGACCGTATCCTCGCTGACCCGCGCGATCGAGGTCGGGTCGTCGAGGGAACGGTTGCAATCGATCAGCAGGCGGGAATAGCCGGATAGCACCAGCGGTGCGTCGAACCGCGCCGCGAGACGCCGGGCGACCTCGGCCGAGCCGATGTCCCAGGCGACGTGGCGGCGCCGGACCGATTCATCCAAGCCCAGATTGTCCATCGCCCGCGGCACCGCGGCGCTGGCATGGTCGCAGACAAACAGCATCTCCCCCGCCCCGTCCGGGTTGACCACCTGGACAGGCGGGGGATCATCGGGGCCGATCAGCGGGCGGTCGTCGGCGCGGGCCTGTGAGGCGGACTCCGACATGGCGGCTGACTATAGCGCAAAACCCGCGGCCGCCAAGCGGACGGCGCCACCCACGGGCTTGTTGCGACCGGCCTTAAGCCGGTAATGTATAAGCCGGTAATGTATAATGTAGTGGGCCCAAGGCGAGGTCATGACATGCCCAAGTTCGCGGCCAACCTGACGTTGATGTTCACCGAGGTCGATTTTCTCGACCGCTTCGAAGCCGCCGCAAAGGCCGGCTTCAAGGCCGTGGAGTTCCACTTTCCCTACGCCTACGGCAAAGCGCAAATCGCCGAGCGGGTCGCGGCCCACGGGCTCCGCCAGGTCCTGTTCAACCTGCCGGCCGGCGACTGGCAGGCGGGCGACCGCGGCATCGCCTGCCGGCCGGACCGGGTCCAAGAGTTCCAGGACGGAGTCGAGACGGCGATCGACTACGCGACCGCGCTCGGCTGCAAACAGGTCAACTGCCTCGCCGGCATCCGGCCCGAAGGGGTGGCGGAAGAGTCCGTGCGGGAGACCTTGGTCGCGAACCTCAACTTCGCCGCCGCGAAGCTCGGCGAGGGCGGCATCCGGCTCCTGGTGGAGCCGATCAACACCCGCGACATCCCCGGCTTCTATCTATGCCACACCGACCAGGCCCTGGCGGTCATCGACGAGGTCGGCTCCGCCAACCTGGCGCTCCAGTACGACGTCTACCACATGCAAGTCATGGAGGGCGATCTGGCGACCACGCTCGGGCGCAATCTCGACCGCATCAAACACATCCAGATCGCCGACAATCCGGGACGGCACGAGCCGGGGACCGGGGAGATCGACTATCGGTTTCTCTTGGCCTTCCTCGACCGGCTGGGCTATGGCGGCTGGGTCGGCTGCGAGTACCTGCCCATGACCACCACCGAAGAGGGGCTCGGCTGGATCAAGCCCTATCTGGCGGCGGCGGCGGCGTGAGATCGCAAGGAGGGACAACAGTGACCAAGGTTGGCTTCATCGGCCTCGGCGTCATGGGGCGTCCGATGGCGGGTCACCTGCAGGCGGCGGGCCATAAGCTGTCCGTGACCAAGCACCGCGCGCCCCTGCCCCAGGAGCTCCTGGACGGCGGCGCCGGGGCGTGCGCGTCCGGGAGGGAGGTCGCGGAGGCCTCTCAAGCCGTCATCCTCATGGTGCCCGACACCCCCGACGTGGAAGAGGTGCTGTTCGGCCCGGACGGCGTCGCCGAGGGTCTCAAGCCGGGCAAGATCGTGGTCGACATGAGTTCGATCTCGCCGATGGCCACGCGCCGCTTCGCCCGGCGCATCAACGAGCTCGGCTGCCGGTATCTGGACGCGCCGGTCTCGGGCGGCGAGGTCGGCGCCAGGAACGCGACGCTGACCATCATGGTGGGCGGCCCGCGAGACGCTTTCAGGCGGGTCAAGCCGCTGTTCGAGCTGATGGGCAAGAACATCACGCTCGTCGGCACGCGGAACGGCGACGGCCAGACCTGCAAGGTGGCCAACCAAATCATCGTCGCGCTGACCATCGAGGCGATCGGCGAGGCGTTGGTCTTCGCCGCCAAGGCCGGTGCCGATCCGGCCAAGGTGCGCGAGGCGCTGATGGGCGGCTTCGCCGCCTCGCGCATCCTCGAGGTCCACGGCGAGCGCATGATCAAGCGGAGCTTCGACCCCGGTTTCCGCATCGCGCTGCACCAGAAGGACCTGGGCCTGGCCCTTGAAGCGGCCCGCGAGCTCAACATGAGCCTGCCCAACACCGCCGCCTGTCAGGACCTGTTCAACCTCTGCGCGGCCAAGGGCTGGGCGGACCGGGACCACTCGGCGCTGGTGCGCGCGATCGAGGACCTGGCCGGCTTCGAAATCGGCCAATCCCCCCACGGGAATCGATAGCGCCGCGGCCCATGCCTGCCATTTAACCAAGCGCGCCATGGCGCTCGATCCCCGCTCGTTGCTGCGCGCCATGTTCGACGCCGCGGTCGGCGCCGCCGATCCCGAGCGCTGCGTGACCGCCCATCTACCGCCCGAGCCCGATGGGCGCATGGTGGTGGTCGGCGCCGGCAAGGCCGCCGCTTCCATGGCCCGGGCGGTCGAGCGGCAGTGGCGAGGCGCGCTCTCGGGTCTGGTCGTCACCCGCTACGGTCACGGCGTGCCCTGCCGGCGGATCGAGGTGGTCGAGGCCGCCCATCCGGTGCCCGACGCCGCCCGCCTCGCCGCCG
>JACZXZ010000097.1 GCA_022571365.1 Pseudomonadota bacterium
GTGTAGACCTGGTCCACGGGCAGCGCGGCCACCGAGAGGGGGGTGACAAACCGGGCGCCGGCCGGGGTCAGGACGCAGCGCACGGCGGCCCCGCTCTCGCGCAGGCGGCGGATCAAATCGAGGCTTTTATACGCCGCGATGCCGCCCGAGATGATGAGCAGAACGCGTTTTCCGACCAGCACTGTGGAAACCCCAAAATCTACGCAACAAACTTGTAATTAACCTAATGCCCTCTGGCCGGTTTCGCAATAGGCCTCCGGACTAAGGTCGTGTCTCAGTTTCAAGCTTGTCGGTGATGGGCGGGTCTCGAGAACGTCCGCTTATGACCCATAACGGACATTCGAGACGGCTCCCCGAGCCTCTGCTTTTGAACCAAATCGAAGAGCCCTAATCGTACTTAGACCGGAAACTCCCAACCATCCTTTGCGCGGACGAACCGTGTCCGGGCGGCGCCCAGTAAGCGTCAAACCACATTGTATCAAAAAGAAGGCGGACCAATTGATGCTGGCCCGCCGAAATGGGGGACAAAGAATGTCTACTAACCGAGTTGCATAAGCATATCTGCACACTTTTTAGCAACCTTGCTGTCAGGCTTGTCTTCGCCAGGCATTGTCGCCCAACCCTGTTTTCCTACGTAGTCATCTCTCTGCCAGGAATCTGTTTCTTTCAATTCCTTGAGCTTCTGAACTTTCTCCGAGTCCTGGTTAAACTGCTCGACACAAATCGGTGCCAAGCGGTCAACGACGGCATCTTCAGCCATTTCCTCAGCCATTGTCTGGGCAGTACCGCCTGTAACCCATCCACCCCAGGTGAAGCCGATGATGGCTAATACAATTGCACCACCAATAGCACCCCACAAACCTAGTTTAATTTTCTCCCAATTCATCCGGATACCTCCTCTAAAAGAGAATTATCTGCCTTGGAAGGGACGCGACCGTCGTATTCACCATCCCGGGGAGCCGGCGCCACGAGGATGCGCTTGAGTCGAGATTCCCCGGATGGAGCCACCCGTTGAGCCTGAACGGTAGCACGGGACCACGCCGAGGGGAAAGCGAGTTCCGGGCTGAGGCGTCGGACACGGCTGCCACCGCCCGGTCGGGTCGATTGGAGGTCGAGACCCAGCTTGATCACCAATACAGCACAGCGAGCCATGCCTCGGCCAGCGCTGGACGCACTTCGCCCGTCGATCCGCGCCGTAGTTAACGACTCATAAGGCGTCATGGAGGCGCTGGTCTTGGCCGCAGACCGCTGATCAGCCGTAGGATGTCGGCGAACAGTATTCTCGGGACTGCGCCCTCGGCCAGTTGGAAGGTGATGTAGCGGCCGTGTCGCACAACCTTGGCGCCGATTTTCACCGCCTTGTCCCGCAGTGTCGTTAGCGACCAGTGCTCCGCCTCCTTGGGTAGCGCCAATGTCCCCTCCTGGCTATAAGCGGACCTTCGTCAAACTGAGACACTACCCCGGAGGAGCCCTTGAGCCGCCCCTCCTCGCTCACCACGGCAGCGCCGCCAGGACAACAAGCGCGATGAGCGCGATCGCCGCCCAAGGCGGCCGGAGCGCCGGGCCCAGGGCCGGATTGTTCGCCTTCAGGGCACGGATCGTGTCGGGGTGAAGGCGCCGCCCACCCTCGGCGATGCCAAGCTTCTCCAACGGCGACAAGGCGCCCATCCACGCCTCGATGCGGGCTGCAGCCTGTACCCCACCGGCTGGACGATCATCTCTCATCAATTCTGCTGGGGGCCAATGGCACTCCCTATGCCTCCCTATGCCTGCCAGTCGCCACGGGCGATTGGCCCAGGATTGTCATGCCGGAACGAGCTAAAGACCAATCCATTGACCGCAGGCAGGGCGCTTAGGGCTGCTTCCGTCGCTTCGTCCCGATGATCCCATTGCCGCGCGATGTAGAGCTTCGCCCTGTTCCCTGCAAACACCTTCTCATACACGTCCTTCACATGCTCGCCCAGGGGCGGCAGGCCGGAACCGTCAAGGTAATTCTGCAAATAGCCGCTACCCCGGTGCATCGGCCAGAGGTCATGCCACATGGACGGACAGCGCGACGAGTTTTGGTTGATGACCAGCTCGTCCACTAGATCCCGCTCCACCCACTCCCGCCACTGAAGAGGCGCGTTCCCCAACGGTGGGCCCAGCACGTCCCCCCGCGCGGCACCTACGGCGAGCCCAAGCTTCCGTTCAAGGAGGACCGCGCGCAGCTCTGCCAGGAAGGTGGTGAGGTATTCGCCCAGGAGGTCGCGCCAGGCTTGAACGTCGAAATCCGGGTCACCCAGGTCCTTACCGAACCTTTTCCGATAGTCGCGGCGTACCAGCTCGTTGAAACCATACTGATCGGCAAAGTCGGCGGGGCGCGACTGCGAACGCAAGCAGACGAACAGCCCGTCAAACCCGGTACCATCGAGCAGACCGAGAAAGCGGTCCCGAAAATGGGCACGAACCTCGGGGTACGCCAGGCATGAAACGCCCCATTGACGGTTACGGCCGCTGCGGTCCACGACCATGAATTCGGGGTGATCTCGACAGAAGGCGGTCTGCCAGGACACGTGCTGGCCGTGCATGGCGTTGTGGTAACTGACGGCCCGGACGACGGGCGGTGGCAGCGGCCAGCCCTCGTCAAACAGCGAGAGATAGAGATATGCCTCCAGCCCAGCCTCGTGGGCGAGCTCCGGCACTGACTGCAGTGCGTTCCAGTCCAGATTGCTGCCGACGAAGAAGCGGGGATGCTCGCGGCAATCGCCAACGTGCAAGTGCCGCTCCACGTAAACACCTTGGGCCCGCCAATGGATAATGCTGGCGCCCAGCTTCTCCCGCCAAACATCCATGCGCCGGCGCACGGCAGCCAACGTGTTGAGCCGTCCATCCACCTCGCCGAACATGAGGTGATCGCCCCAGGAGACGCTGACGATATTGTGACCGGTCATTTGACCAATCTACGATCTCTAATGCTGATGCTAACACTTGGTGCTGCCGGTCGTCTTGCAATCCGTCGATCGCCGGGATATCGCGCCTCTCCGTGGTCCATCGGTGTGGTCCGTCGATGTAGTCCGTCGGTCCCGAAGGGGCTCAGATGCGCCAGGCCGAATGGATGGCCACGACGCCGGCCGAGAGGTTGCGGTATTTGACCCGCTCCAGCCCGGCGGCGGCGATCATACCGGCAAGCGCATCCTGGGACGGGAAGCGGCGTATGCTTTCCACCAGGTAGAGATAGGCCTGGCGGTCGCCGGCGACGACCTCGCCCAGCGCCGGCACGACCGCGAAGGAGTACCAGTCGTAGAGCCGGCCGAGGAGCGGCGCGCCCACGCGGCTGAACTCCAGGCACAGGAACCGGCCGCCGGGCTTCAAGGCGCGCCGGGCCTCGGCGAGCACGGCGGCGATGTCGGTCACGTTCCTGAGCCCGAAGGCGATGGTGTAGGCGTCGACGCTCATATCCGCCACCGGCAGGGACGCGGCGTCGGCGGCGACCCAGGCGATGCCGCGAAGCAAGCCCCGATCGACGGCGCGGCCGCGTCCCACCTCGAGCATCGCCGAGCTTGCGTCGCATACGGTGACCCGGGCCGGCGGGCGAGCTCCGCCGACGCGGTCGAGGAAGCGGAAGGCAATGTCGCCGGTGCCGCCGGCGACGTCGATCAGGTGCATTCCCGGCCGCGGGCCGAGCCGGTCGATCATCGCCGCCTTCCACAGCCGGTGGACGCCGCCGCTCATCAGGTCGTTCATCAGGTCGTAGCGGGTGGCGACGCCGTCGAAAACCGCGCGCACCATCGAGGCCTTGTCCTCGGGCCGCACCGCGCGGAAGCCGAAATGGGCGGTCCCGCGACCGCCCGCGCCGCGTCGTTCGCTTCTTCCCATGAATCGGACCATAGCTGAATCGGACCATAGCGCGGCGCCCGAGATCGCGCTACCATGGCTCCGAGCCCCCATGCCCGAGCTCCCGGAAGTCGAAACCATCCGCCGCGGCCTCGCCGCCAAACTCGAGGGGCGGCGCTTCAAGCGGGTCGAGGTGCGCCGGCGCGACCTCCGGATCCCGCTGCCCGCCGATTTCGCGAGCCGCCTCGAGGGGCGTCGGGTCGAGGACCTCTCCCGCAGGGGCAAATATATCCTGGCCACCCTGGATGACGGCCAGGTGCTGATCGCCCATCTCGGCATGTCGGGCCGTCTGATCATCACCGACGGCCGGGCGGGCGAGCCCCTGCCTCATGAGCACGTCATCTTCGAGACCGACGACGGCACAACCATCGGCTTTTACGACGCCCGCCGCTTCGGCCTGCTGACCTTGACCCGCGAGGCGGAACTCGCGCGCCATCCGCTGCTCGCCGCCTTGGGACCCGAGCCGCTGTCGAACGCGTTCGATGGGCCGGTCCTGGCGGCGGCGCTGAGACACAAGACAACGCCGATCAAGGCGGCGCTCCTGGACCAGCGCGTGGTCGCCGGCCTCGGCAATAT
>JACZXZ010000047.1 GCA_022571365.1 Pseudomonadota bacterium
TCCTACTCTAGCCATCCCCGCATATTGTGCCATCCCCGCACATCCATCTACGCATATACGGAATCGAAGAAAGCTTACGCGCGGCCCCTGGGGTGTGGGGGTAATTTTTGTTCACTTATTCGTGACCGTTATTCGCGGCCGTTATTCGCGGCCGTTATTCGTGGCCGTTATTCGCGGCCGTGCGAAATCGTTTTGACAGGCGCGCATCTCCTGTGTCACGCCTAGGCCTGGTTCGTGCCGCCACCCCGTGGAAGGCGCGGCCCGGGCCTTTCCCCCCGGGGCGCGAAGGACGGCCATGCCGCGGTTCTTGAAATACCTCCCGTTCCTGGGGTTGACGTTGTTCGCGGCCACGGACGGAGCCGCCGCCGGCGGCCTCGTTCCCGAGCTGGTCCCGATCCCCGGCGGGGTCTTCATCGCCGGCTCGGACGGGGCCGAGCGGGAAGCCGCCTACCGCCTCGACGAAGCCGCCTACGGCCACGACCTGACCCGCGAACAGCGCTGGTACGAGGGCGAGCGGCCCCGGGGCGGGGTGGGCGTCCGCGGCTTCGAGATCACCCGGACGCCGATCACCAACGCCCAATACCAGGCCTTCGTCCGGGCCACCGGCCACCCACCGCCCGACGTCGATCCGGAGACCTGGGCGGGCTATCGGCTCAACCCGGTGCATTCCTATCGGCGAACGCGCCGGTTCGCCTGGCGCGACGGCCGCCCGCCGGCGGGCCGGGAGGACCACCCGGTGGTCCTCGTCGCCTTCGCCGACGCCGAGGCCTATGCCGCGTGGCTGTCGCTGGAAACCGGGCGGGCCTGGCGCCTGCCCGGCGAGCTCGAATGGGAGAAGGCGGCGCGCGGCGCCGCCGGCGCCCGCTTCCCCTGGGGTGATGACTTCGATCCCGCGCGCCTCAACAGTCACGACGCCGGACCGTTCGATACCACGCCGGTGGGAGGCTTTCCCGAAGGCGCGAGCCGGTTCGGGGTGCTGGATGCGGCCGGCCAAGTCTTCGAATGGACCGCCACGCCGGCCGGCGAGGGGCGCTACATTGTCAAGGGTGGGTCGTGGGACGACAAGGGTTGCGGGATATGCCGGCCCGCGGCGCGGCACGGGCGGGCGGGAAGCCTCAAGCACATCCTTATCGGCTTTCGCCTGGTGCGCGAGGTGGATTGAGGCCATGCGCCGGGCTCGCGGTATTTTGAATTCCCGCGATGCGACACGGCCTGACTTTCAGCTTATATTTATTCGCTTAAGTATAGCGGGTAAGTATAGCGGGAGTTGCCGATGGTGCAGGAGAGCGCGCCGATGCCACGTCGCAAGCCGGTCCGGAAGCCCCCCCGAATCAATTTCGGCGCGTTGACCCGGGACGCGCTCGAGGTGATGGCGGCGGCCGGCCGGGAGGTCCTGGAGTGCCACCGGGTCGTCGCCAAGACGGGCGGCAACATCGTCGGCGAGGTGCTGCGCGGGCAGGGGACGTTCTACGAGTGGAGCCATTATCCCAAGGGCGATGTCTATGACTCCGAAACCTATTCGCAGTACTACTACCATGCCCACGCGGCCGGTCAGCGCGAGGGCGAGCACGGGCATTTCCACACCTTCCTGCGTCCCAAGGGCATGCCGGCCGGGATCGCGCCCGCGCCGGTGCCGGATTTCACGCCGCCCAAAGGCGACAACGACGCCTTGAGCCACTTGATCGGCGTTTCGATGAACCGGCCCGGCATCGCCATCGGCCTGTTCGGCACCAACCGGTGGGTGACGGGCGAGACCTGGTACAAGGCCGAGGACGTGGTGGCCATGCTCGACCGTTTCGAGATCGACCATGCGCGTCCGTCCTGGCCGGCCAATCGCTGGATAGGTGCGATGATCCGGCTGTTTCGGCCGCAGATTGTCGCGCTCCTGCGCCAGCGCGACGCCGCCATGGCGTCCTGGCAGAGGCGCCATCCGGACGACAACGCTTACGAGGACCGGCGTCTCGAGGTCACCTCGGAGATGAAGGTTTCCGTGGACGATCAGATCCGCCGCGTGACGGCGGCGCTCGAGCGCTTCGGGTGAGGGGGAAAGGGGGGAGTTCCTAGCAGATAGCGGGAGAAAGCGGATAGCGGGAGAAAACGCCGCCTGACCCGGTTCGAGCGCCCCCCGGCCCCGGCGGGCGTCGCCCCGGCGTCCGCGCCTGGTTCGAGCACCGCCCGGCTCCCCGGCCCCGGCGGGCGTCGCACGGGCCGGGCCGTCCGCGCCTGGTTATTCTTCCGACAGGGACTCCGGATCTTCCGACAGGGACTCCAGATAGGCGGCCACGTCCTTGCGGTCTTGCTCTTTCTTCAACTTGAAGCTCATTTTGTTCCTGGCCTTTTCGTCGTCCAGGTATTCCCTGAGAAACGCCCTGGGATCGGCTACATACTCGGCGATATTTTCCTGGTCCCAAACCAGGCCTTTCTCGCCGGCGGCGATCATCGCGTCGGAATACTTGAAATCGGCGGTGCCGGCCTGGCGCCCGGTAACGCCCAGCAGGTTGGGTCCGAGGGGTTTCTTCTTGTCCGGCTCGATGGTATGGCAGATCGAGCATTTCTTGAAAATTTTCTCGCCCTTCACCGGATCTCCTTCACCGTTTCCTTCGCCGTAAGCGGTGGCGCCGGCCAGGGCGAGGGCGACGGCTACGGCAAGAGCCGGAAACTTTCCTTTGATCATAGACCCGCTCCTTGAAGGCTTGTCGGCCCGGCTTCGCCGAAGGCGGCTCAGGCGCAGCTCAGGCACATGAGGCGCGCATTATCGGCAACCGGTCGCGGATTGCAACCGGCTAGGGATACCCGCCGATCAAAATTTCCCGCGACGGAGCAACCGGCGGCCCGCGGCCGGGGTGGTGAATACCAGGAACGGTGAATACCAGGAACGGAAGAAGGCGTCCGAGCCCACGGCCGCGTCCCATCGACGCGGCTCGCCGCGCGCTCGATCGGCCTGGATCAGGCGCGGCCTGGATCAGGCGCGGCGAGGGGGGGTGATGGCCGGCTTGGAGGACGGTTCCGGCCTTAGCGCCGCGGCCCCTGTCTGCGCGAAGCCGAGGCGGCTTCGCTTCGGCGAAGGCAGGTCGTCCATTATCGCCTCGATGGATATGGGGACTCTCCTGGGTTGCCCTCCGAAGCGCGGAGCGCGAAGGAGGAGGTTGATCGGCTGTTCCAAAAGAAATACACTGCAAATTTACAGTATAAATAGGAGCTTCAATGCATTTTTGCAGGGCCGGGCTGCTTGGCTTATGTTTGGCGGCTTTCGGGGCTTCGGGCCACGAGGTGTTGCCCGGCCCGATCCCGGCCGAGCTGGTGCGCGTGATCGACGGCGACACCGTCGAGGTCCGGGCCTGGATCTGGCCCGAGCTGGTGGTGACGACCCGGGTGCGGCTCGCCGGGATGGACGCGCCGGAAATGGAAGGGGAATGCGCGGCCGAGCGGGATCTGGCCCGGCGGGCCCGTGACTACATCGCCGCGCGGGTTGGAGAGATCGTCCGGCTTTACGAGGTGCGGCTGGGCAAATACGCGGGCCGGGTCATCGCCCGGGTGGAGACAACGGATGGCCTGGACCTGGCGGCGGCGCTGATCGAGGCGGGGCTGGGGCGGCCTTATGAGGGCGGGCGACGGGAAGAGTGGTGCTCGTGATTGAAGCCGGCCATGCGTCTCCAAGACGCGGTCAAGGTATGTTTCCGAGCATTCACGATCCTTGAAAGCCGCTTATGGATTTCCAACGAATCGTTGGCGAGAGGCGCGGGCAGAGTGTGATGGCGCTCCAGGAAATCCTCGGCTTCCGTGGCGAGGTCACGACAACCATCGAATTTGCAGCGGAATGCCGCTCTCCTCATGCGCGCTGAGAATCGGCGCTATCGTCCTATATCGGCAATCGACGCCCTAGCACACGGCGGGCGGCTGCCTTGCCGCGCTCGGAGGCCGCCAATTCTCTGGAAGCCCACTTGTGAATTCTGAGGTAGTTGGCGGCGATCTCGGCAGGAAGCAACTCTCCAGCCATCAGGCGCCGCTCGGCGTCTTCAAGGGCTTCCATCAAAGCGTCCACCTCGCCCGCTAGCGAAGCCGCCTCAAGATCACCAAAAACGCGGGAAGCAGTCTTGGCCTCGGCGCGGATCCGCAAGAAGTCCGACCTGCTTCTTTAATCGGCCGGCGTTTCCAGAATCCGAACATTAAGACCGGTTCCGAGCTTGGCGATGCCGTGGGAATTCGACCACGTTGCCGCCGATGGTGATGACGGACCGGCGGCGGCGGATACGCTCTCGCTCCTCGTACTGGCGGTAGAGGTCCATGATCCCCGCGGCGACCTCGACGGGATCGAAATCGAGCTTTTCTTCCTTCACATAGGTCAAGACCTCCTCGACGGCGCGGGCGAAAAGGTCTTCTTGAAGCCGCTGCTCAGGCGGGGTCCCGATGGCGTAATCGAGCAGCGAAGTGTTTGAAGCGTCCTCGAGTTTGGAAATCGTCCGGCTACTGAGAAGAGGGGCATCATCGTCCTTGGAAAGAAACCGCGTGATCGTCGTCGCGGCGATCCCAGCTCTTTTGGCCCAATGCTCGGCGGACCAGCCTTTGTCGGCCAACACCCGGCGAAGCCATGCCTTGATCTGAGCCCGCTTTTCCATCGAGTGCATTATCCGCCCGCACCTTGGGCAGCGTGACCTGCAAGATCGCAGTCAATAATCCTGCAGGAATGCAGGTCCGGCTCAGCGCTTCATGGGGCCGATTATCCGCCGCCGGTGGGCCCCAGCGGCAGCACGTTGGCCGCCGCCTCGGCCGGCTGGCGGCGGGCGATTTCGATACCGACGCTCGTGGCGTCCGTGTAGAGGTCGAGCTTCTCGACCCGCACCACGGCCCGGGCCACGCGGCGGTCCGCGAGGCACATCCGGGCGATCTTCTCGGCCAGTGTCTCGACCAGGTTGATATGGCCCTCGGCGATCAGGGCCCTTATGCCGGAAACGATGTCTTCGTAGGACAGGACGTTGGCCAGGCTGTCGCCGAGCGGCGCGGGGCTTTCCCGGATCCGCAAGTCGACGTTGATTCGAATCCGTTGGGACGCGCCGCGTTCGTGGGCATGAGCGCCGATGCTGCTGGCCAGGACGAGGTCGCGCACGAACATGCGGTAGTGCGGCTCATCGCCCGCGGCGATGTCCGGCGCAGGCGCCTGATCGGTGAGAGTTCGGCTTACCGTCACCCGACTATCCCTCCCTTCAATCTTGATTTGCGGACTATGCCCGAACGGGGCTCAAGTAGCAATTAACGATGGGCGGAGACGGCGCCGCGGGCCGGACGGCGGGGACGGCCTGCGGCATGAGCGAAAAAAGGAAAAGGCTAATCGGTGAGCTTTAGAAACTAAGGCGTGCCGCCGGATTACGCCCTGGCTCGGCGGCCGCGGCGCCGCCGGATCAGCCCTACAAAAGAGGGGAGGTCGCTATGTACCGTACCAGATCAGGGTCGGATGTCGGCACCCGGCCGCAGTGCTATAATTCTTGCGAATGAGGAGGGTTATCCAGGAAATATCAGTAGGAATGTCCAAATACTCGAACCATCTCGGCCAGCCGATCGGATTTCCCGTCCCGAGCTGGAGTCTGCGGGCCCGTCCACCTTTGAGACCGATGGAGGGACACTATTGTCGCGTCGAGCCGATCGACCCTGGCCGCCACGCCGCCGACCTCCATGACGCCAACCGCACGGACGAGGAGGGCCGCATCTGGACCTATTTGCCCTACGGTCCATTCGACACATTCCAGGCGTACCTCCTCTGGATGGAGAGGAACGCTCTTGGCGCGGACCCCATGTTTCACGCCATCGTGGAGCGACGGACCAACAAGGCCGTGGGCGTCGCGAGCTATCTGCGGATCAACCCCGACCACGGCGTGATCGAGGTTGGCCATATCAACTACTCCCCGCTCCTGCAGAGGACACCGGCAGGCACCGAGGCCATGTTTCTCATGATGCGGCGGGCATTCGACGAATTGGGCTACCGCCGCTACGAGTGGAAATGCGACGCGCTCAATGCAGCCTCGTGTGCGGCTGCCGAACGGTTGGGCTTCCGGTTCGAAGGCGTCTTCCGGCAAGCGATGCTGTATAAGGGCCGAAACCGCGATAGCGCCTGGTACGCGATCATCGACAAGGAGTGGCCCGCTATTAAAGCTGCCTTCGAGCGCTGGCTCGATCCCTCGAACTTCGACGAACAAGACCGGCAGAGGCTACGCCTCACGACCCTGACAGCGATGGCGCGAGACGGAACAGCCTGACCACGACAGCTGGCGTTGACGGGTGATCCTCAGCCAGATCGTGACATCTCTTCCAGTTCGTCGGCAAAACCCTCGATGATCGAGAGGCCCTTGGCCCAGCATCGATCTCGGTTTCCCCCCAAATTTCTATGATTTTGAAGGCAAATAAGGACCAGCGATGACCTCTCCCGATGTCGGGCTACATGGGTGATCGCGAGGTGGCTGCTCTAACTTGGACGGGCGCCTATAGTGCGTCACATGGCGCACTCTGGCGCACTAATGAATCCGGCGATTTTCGGAATTTGGCTTTGACCCATTGAAATTATTGGTCGGAGTGCCCGGATTCGAACCGGGGGCCCCCGCCTCCCGAAGACGGTGCTCTACCAGGCTGAGCTACACTCCGGCCAGGGGGCCGCCGTTCCCGCCTGCCAACCCGTCCTCCGCGGCCCTACTCAGCCGAGGCGACGGAGGGCGGAGGGTGGAAGTCGTACGGCGGGCAGGATAACCCCGTGGGCTGGCGGGGGCAAGATCGGCGGCAGCCGTTGGCGACGGCCTTGTCGCCTCCGCGGCCACGCCTCAATAGGCGCGGTCGATGGAGAAGTCGATGAGGTCGAGGAGCGCGCGTTTCTCGGCGCTGTCCGGGAAAATGCCCATGGCGTCGCGGGCGACCGCGCCGTAGTGGCGGGCGCGCGCCACCGTATCGCTGAGGCAGGCGTGCTTTTGCATGAGCTCGATGGCGTGCGCGAGGTCGTCTTCCTGCTGGTCGCGATCCTCCAATGTGCGGCGCCAGAACGTGCGCTCCGCCTCGCCGCCGCGGCGGTAGGCGAGGATCACGGGGAGCGTGATCTTGCCGTCGCGGAAGTCGTCGCCGACGGTCTTGCCCAGGGTCGTCTGAGCCGCGGAGTAGTCGAGCACGTCGTCCACCAGTTGAAACGCGATGCCCAGGTTGAGGCCGTAGCTGGTGAGCGCTTCCTCGTCCACCCTCGGGCGGTCGGCGACGACGGCGCCGATCCGGCACGCGGCCCCGAACAGGGTCGCCGTTTTCGCCTCGATCACCTCGAGATAGGCCTGCTCACTGGTCGCGGTGTCGTTGGCCGTGATCAGCTGCAGCACTTCGCCCTCGGCAATCACCGCCGAGGCGTCGGACAGGATTCGGAGCACGTCCAGCGAGCGGTCGTCGACCATCAACTGGAAGGCGCGGCTGAACAGGAAGTCGCCGACCAGCACGCTGGCCTTGTTGCCCCACACCGTGTTGGCGCTGGCCAGCCCGCGGCGCAGGCCGCTCTCATCGACAACGTCGTCATGGAGCAGGGTCGCGGTATGGATGAACTCGACGCAGGCGGCCAGGGCGATATGCCGGTTGCCGCGGTAGTCGCACATCCGCGCGGCGAGCAAGGTCAGCATGGGGCGCAGGCGCTTGCCCCCGGCGGCGATAATATGCCCGGCCAGCTCCGGGATCAGCGCCACCGGGCTTTGCATGCGCTGGAGGATGACCTGGTTGACCCTTTCCAGGTCGTCGTCGACCAGCGCGCTCAGGCCGGCGAGCGCCGCCTTGCCGCGTTCACTGTCGAGACTGACAACAACCGCCACCGTTTTCACCCATCCGGCTTGACGCGCGCCCCAGCTAGGATGAGCATAGGATGCTGACTTGGCCGGTCAAGCCCGGAAGGCCGGTATGGATTCACGATTGCGTTGGGGGTGATGGGGCGGTGAAGGAGCTCATCCGGACCAACGACCCGGTTCTGTTGTCGTGGCTCAGGGCGCTCTTGGCCGACCGGGGCATCGAGTCCGTCGTCCTCGACACCCACACCAGCGTGCTCGAGGGCAGCGCCAGCGCCATCCCCAGGCGCCTCATGGTCGGCGACGACGATCACCCGGAGGCCCGCCGCGCGCTCGCCGAGGCCGGCGAGGCGCCTTGTCCGCCGAAGGGATCCGGTCGCACCTGACCCGGGTCTTGTCCCGATCCTCGGATTCGTCCGCCGGGGGAGGTTTCGGCCGTCCTGCTTGGCCTTGCCTCAGCCGCCGCCGGCCTTCCCGGCATCGAGGCGGATGCGAGGCCTCCGGCCGGACGGAGTCCGGACGGGCGTCATCGCCGATTGCCGATCCGGAGCCGATTGCCGATCCGGAGCCGATTGTCGATTGGGAGCGGCCCTACTCGGCCGGTTCCTGCGGCGCTTTGAAGTGGGCCTGGCACAGCTCGCGGATCGCCCGGTACATTTTCGCCGGATTGCGGTTCGGCCAGAGATCGTCCCGCTCCAGGATGTAGTTGAACAGGTATCGGCGCATCTCCTTGAGATTGATCTCGAGCGTGCATGCGTGGAACCACGCCATATTCTCCTCGGGCGTGCCGAAGGCCGGCGCCAGCAACATCCCCTCGATCAGCCCGGCGACGTAGTACTTCTTTTGCAGCCCGTCCATGTCCATGAATTCACGGCCGCTGATGAAGCCGCCGTGTATGCGGATATCCGCTGGTTGCTCTTCGGCCCCTGCGGGCGCCGCGAGCGCGATCGCCAGCACCAGGGCCGCTACCTGCCGTCTGCCCATCTTTGACCTCCCGCGTCGATCGCGTCAAAGTAACCGAAAGGGGCGGGCCCGGCTAGCGGGCCTCGACCGGACGGGCCTCGACCGGACGGGCCGCTCCCGGTTATGGGCGGCCTCCCCCGGCTGGTCTGCTTGGATGGGGCGCGGGCGCGGCACGCGGTACACGGGCGCGGTAGTAGCGGAGGCGGCCACGGGATCAGCCCTCGGGCGCCTGCCCGGGGGATGGCTCCGGCCAATATGGTTTAAGGAGGGGAATCCCGTTGTCTCGGATCCTCGGAGCGAAGAGAACCTGATGGCGAGCGAAGAGAACCTGATGGCGAGCGAAGCGGTCAGCGAAGATGCGCTCTTGGACGGCCGGCTGAAGTTGCGCCAGCCGAAACACGGCTACCGGGTGGCCATCGATCCGGTGTTTCTGGCCGCCGCGGTGCCGGCCGGGGCCGGGGAGAAGGTGCTCGACGCGGGTGCCGGTTCCGGCGCCGCCGCCCTATGCCTGGCCCGGCGCGTGCCGGGCTGTCATGTGGCGGGGATCGAGATCGGGCGCGACATGGTCCGCCTGGCGGCCGAGAACATCGCGCTCAACGGGCTTGGCGGGCGGGTCGAGGTGGTGGTCGGCGACATTGCCCGGCCGCCGCCTGGGCTCGGCCCCGGCTCGTTCGCCCACGTCATGGCCAACCCGCCCCATCTGGAGGCCGGCCGCGCCACGCCATCGCCCGATCCGGGCCGGGCCCGGGCCCGGGTCGAGGGCGGTGCCGATCTCGGGGCATGGGTGGGTTTCTGCCTCGCCATGGTGCGCTCCGGGGGCAGCGTCACCTTCATCCATCGCGCCGACCGTCTGGACGCGCTCTTGGCCGAGCTTCACGGGCGGGCGGGCGGAATCGTGGTCTTTCCGCTGTGGCCCGGCGGCTCCGGCGGGCCGGCCAAGAGGGTTCTCGTGCGCGGTTGCAAGGACGTCCACGCGCCCACGCGGCTCGTCCCGGGCCTCGTCCTGCACCGGGCGGATGGCGCCTACACGCAAGCGGCGGAGGCGGTGCTGCGGCACGGCGCGGCGCTGGAGTTGTAGGAGGCGCTGGAGTTGTAGAAGGTCCAAGAGGCGCCCACGCGGCTCGTCCCGGGCCTCGTCCTGCACCGCGCGGCCGGGCGCGCCTGCCCCCGCGCCGGCTGCTGCATCCCGAGCCGCCGAACCCGCGCCCGATAATGCCGATATCCGGTTTTATGTCGTCGCCGCCGCTAGGCGCGGCCCTTTGGGTAGGCGCGGCCCCTTGGGTAGGCGCGGCCCCTTGGGTAGGCGCGGCCTCCGGTTCCGCACGGCGCGCCGCTGCCCGGGTCGGGCGGGAGCCCTTGAAAGGCGGCCGGTTCCGCCACGCCGACCCCGATTGGCCCATGAAACCGTGCTCGGGGCCGGGAGATGAGGGCGTTTGCCGTGGCCTTTGGCGGGATCGCCGGGGCATTTTGCGGCATTATTGCGACATTATTGCGATATTGTCCCGGCGGTTGCCCGCGCCGCGCCGTGAGACTATGTTGAGGCGATGAGGCTCGAATCCCTGTTTGCGAGACTCGAATCCCTGTTTACGAGGCTCGAATCCCTGTTTGCGAGACTCGCATCCCTGGTTGCGAGGCTCCCGATCGAACGCCTGCGCAATCCGCCGCCGGTGGTGGCCGTGCTTCGCCTGGCCGGCGTCGTCGGCCGGGTTGGCCCGGTGCGCGCGGGTCTCACGCTGGCCGGCCTGGCCGGGGCGATCGAACGCGCCTTCGGGATGCGCAACCTGAAGGCGGTGGCGCTCACCATCAATTCGCCCGGCGGCTCGGCGGTGCAATCGGCGCTCATCCATCGGCGCGTCCGGGCGCTCGCCGAGGAGAAGGAGGTGCCGGTCTTCGCCTTCACCGAGGACGTGGCGGCGTCCGGCGGTTATTGGCTGGCCTGCGCCGGCGACGAGATCTTCGCCGACGAGAACTCGATCATCGGCTCGATCGGCGTCGTCTATCAGGGCTTCGGCTTCACCGAGCTCATGAAGCGGCTCGGCATCAAGCGGCGCCTCTACGCGGCGGGCGAGCGCAAGGGCATGCTCGATCCCTTCATCGCCGAAGACCCCGAGGATGTGGACCGCCTGCGCGCGATCCAGAGCGAGGTCCATCAGAGCTTCAAGGAGCTGGTGCGCGGCCGCCGCCGGGGCAAGTTGAAGGCCTCCGAGGAGGAGTTGTTCTCGGGCGAGTTCTGGACCGGGAAACGGGCGCTCGAGCTGGGCCTCATTGACGGCATCGGCGACCTGCGCACGGTCATGCGCCAGCGCTTCGGCGAGCGGGTGAGGCTCCGGCCCGTGCGTGTCGAGCGCGTCTGGCCGCGCCGCCGGCTCGGCTTGCGGTCGCCCGGAGCGGCGCCTGCGGAGTGGGCCTGGGGCCTGATCGCCGCGATCGAGGAGCGCGTGATGTGGGCCCGCTACGGCTTTTGATACGGCTTTTGAGGCCTGCCGGCGGCCGCGCCCACGCGGGCGGCAGCCATTGGCCTCTTGTGCCGGGCATTGGCCTCTTGCGGCCTCCTCGCGCCGGAGGCGCCGGGGCCGAGCGCGCTTGCCCCGAGCCCGCCCGATGCCTTCAACCGGGCCTCTCTCCTTGACTTGTTCGATCGTTCCTTTGTCCTCTATGGGCCTTCCTGGTCGGATTCGGCGCTCGCGGCGGGTCCCAGGAAGCCGGCCGGCGGCCGCGCCGGCTGACTCCGCCGACGCGCCGTGGATGTCCTTGACCTGGCGGGAGTCCGGCCTCTAGAAAGCCATCCATGTTCTCGATCGGCCTCAAGGAACTCATTGTCCTCGTCCTCGCCGTCGCCGCCTTCTGGTTTGGCGTCAAGCTGATCGGCCGCCTGCAGGAGGCGCGCAAACGGGGGCTCGAGGAGCGACGCCGGGTGGCGCGCGGCGGCGGCTCGACCCAAGGGGCGGATCCCGAGGACATGGTCCAATGCCCGGCGTGCAAGACCTATATTCCGGTCCAGGCCGTTGCCGCCTGCGGGCGGGACGACTGCCCTTATTGAGGACCCGTCGCCTGAGGACCCGTCGCCTCGGCGGTCCCGAGATCCCCTGGATAGCTGGCTATCCTCCCGCGCGTGGAGATGTAAGGGCTGGGGCCGCTCCGGACCCTCCTGACCCGTGGAGGCGCCCGACCGCAAGCAAGGGCCTCGGCCGGCATCGCGCCGGGCCGGTTCTGACCGCCCGCGTCGAGGGCGGTTCGACCGCCTCGACCGGGCGTTTACCGGCCGAGTTCCGCCAAGATCGCATCAAGAATGCGGAGCGATTCGGCCAGTTTCCCCATGTCGCCCTGACGATGGCCTTGCTCGTGCAACGACTGGCCCCGGCTCAGTTGTTCCATGAGCTCGGTCTTGCGCTCCGTCAAGATGTTCGACTGCTCGAGTTGCGCGCGCGCCTGGGGAAATTCAGCGGTGCCCCGGCAGGCGAGCGCCGGCGCGGAGATCGCGACGACGAGCGCGCTGGCAAGAAGCAGTGTCCTCATTTTCGCTTCTCCCTTCCCTCCATCGGGCGTGCCCAGCAAGCCTCTTCACCCGGCAATTGCCAAATCGGTTTCCTTGGTCGCCCGACGCTAACAGAGATTCGGGTTCGGGACAATTCGAGACGGCTTTCGGCATGGGCCACCTGAGAACTTCGGCCACAAGCCTCGAATCAGCCCGCGTCAGCCCCGGGTCTGAACAACCGTTCCAGGAATGACACTTAGTTCGTCCCGCGCGGCGCGCCTCACGCCGGGCCGCCGCGCGTCGGGTGGCCTAGGGTCTACTAAAACATGGATTTACCAAAACATGGATTTGCCAAAACATCGCGGCAAAAGCTTTGCCAAACGCCCAGGGGCTGTCATCATGGCGGCTCCGCCATCCGGCTCTTGGCCAAGAAGAGGGGGCTGTCATCATGGCCCAGGCGTTGTCCGACATCGGCGAGGCCATGGCTTTGACCGACAGGGTTGCCATCGTCACTGGTGGTTCGAGGGGCATCGGCAGGGCCATCGCCCTGCGCTTCGCGCGCGACGGCGCCAAGGTCGCGGTCAACTGCGCCAGGGACCGGGACCAGGCCGCGGATGTCGCGCGCCGGATTCGCAAGGGCGGCGGTGCCGCGATCGTGATTCAGGCCGACGTCTCCGAGCGGGCCGGCGCCGGGCGCCTGGTCGACGAGACCATAGCGGCCTTCGGCCGGGTCGACATCCTGGTCAGCGATACCGGCGCCATCGCCGGCGAGCCCTTCATCGGGAGCATCGGCGAGGATTGGGCGTCCTCCTACCTCAGGGCCAGCCTGTATGGTTTCCTCAACACCTGCCGCGCGGTCCTGCCCCACATGATCGGGCGGCGCTATGGCCGTATTGTCGCCATCGGCCCGATCATCGCCGGGAAATATGATTTCGGTCGCGATAGAACGTCCCTCCGCGCGGCGTCCAAGGGCGGGGTGGTGGCGGCGCTGCGCCCCGTCGCGGCCGAGGTCGCCGAGTTCGGCGTCACGGTCAATGCCGTCTCCCCCGGCGGTATCGCCGCCGGGGCGATGGAAGGGATCGGCGAAGAGCGGGGGCCGGCGGTGATGGCCATGATCCCGATGCGGCGCTATGGCAAGCCCGAAGAGATCGCCGCCGCGGCGGCGTTTCTCGCCTCCGAGGGGGCGGGCTACATCACCGGCCAGACGCTCCGGGTCAACGGCGGCATGGCGATGGGCTAGGGGGCTTTAGCTAACGGTTCCTACCCGGCCGGGGGGTAGGGATACCCCCTCTTAACCCCTCCGGGAACGCTGCTTCCTCCGCCAGGGGAGCCGCGGATTTCGGCTCGCCCGTCCGGAAATCCAGCCCTCCTCGACGCGCCTGTGCGGCGGGCGCGCTAGCCGATAGGCGAAGGTGTCGTCCCGTGCTTTGGCCCCTGGGGGCGCCGCCGGCCGAGCCCTAGACAACCACCAGGGTGCGCGGGTGCTTCGACATCACCTCGAGGCCGTTCTCGGTGACCATCAGGGTCTCGACATAGGCCGCACCGCTGCCGCCGGGCCAGTCCTCCCAGACGTCGAACTGGTTCTCGAGGTTGAAGAACATGCCCGGCTCGAGCGCCCGATCCGGCATGCCGAAGCGCGGGGAAAGCCAGTGGTTGTTGCACCAGTCGGGCGGCAGGGCGACGCCCTGGCAATAGCCGCCGACCCACCAGACGTACTCGCGGATGCCGGCCTCGTCGGTATAGGCCTGGGCGATCTCGTCGACCCGGCTCATCGGGTCGCCCAGCTTCGCCTCGGCCAGGACGGCGTCGATGCAGCCCGCCGACTTGGTCATCAACTCGGTCCAGCGCGGATCGGGCTCGCCCAGCGAGAAGGTCCGGTTGAGGTTGACGTGGTAGCGGTCGTAGACGCCGCAGAAGTCGACGAACACCAGGTCGCCCTGCTTGATGGCGCGGCGCTGGGCCGGGCTGTGGTGGGCTCCGGCGCGCGGCCCCGAGCCGATCATGGAGCGGATGCCGGGATAGCCGCCGCCGGCCGCCATCATGGTCCCGATGATGACGCCTTCGAGCTGGGTCTCGGTGAGGCCGGGCCTGATCGCGTCGCGCCCGGCGGCCATGGCCTCGTCGGCGATTGCCGCGGCCGTCTTCATATGCTCGATCTCGAGCGGCGATTTGACCAGGCGCACCTCGTCGAGCATCCGCCAGCCATCCTCGATCGTCGCGCCGCCCGCCTCGAGCGACCCCTTGAGCCGCGCCATGACCGAGGCGTGCGGGGCATAGCCCCATAGCTCGAGCGCGATCCGCGACCCGCCCAGCCCGCGCCGGCCGACCTCGTCGACGACCACCTGGATGGCTTCGTCCACCTTCCCCGACACCGCCGCGCCGTCGAGCCAGACAACCTCGGCGATCTCGGGCGTGGTCGAGACGATGGTGGTATGCGCGACGCTGTCGAAGAACAGCGCCTCACCGGTGTCGGCGCGCAGCAGCACGCCGGTCAGGTTCTCCAGGTGGTACCAGATCATGTCGTACCCGGTGAGCCAGGTGATGTTCGCCGGCGTGGTGACGTAGATGGCGTCGAGCCCCGCCTCCTCGAGCGCCTTGCGAACCTTGGCCCGGCGCTCGGCGTATTCCTCGGCCGGGAAGGCTTGCGGCCAGTCGATCTGGTTTCTCAGATAGGTTTGCATGATTGGCCCCCTCCCTGTTGCTGTCCTGTTGCTGTGAATTTGTTGCCGATGGCCGAGCGCCGCGCCGTTCACGCCCGCGCCGTGGATGTCCTCGCCATCGACGATGATGTCGCCGAGGTTGATGCCTGGCCGGCCGCGTCGGCGGCCGGGATGGCGGCGCGGCGGCGCTCCACAGCATTCTCCCTCCGGCGTTATAGTACCGTCGGTACGGGTCGGTTTCCATGGCGGTCGAAGGACGCTCGAACGTCCCCTCCTGGGCTATAAGCGGACGCGCTTCAAACTCACCCACCACCCTTGAGCGCGGCCCTACGGCCATGACGACGGGTCGTTTGGCCCCCGGTGTCGGCGCCGCCGCCGCGTTTCTCGCCTCCGAGGGGGCGGGCTGCATCACCGCTCAGACGCTCCTGGAGCCGTGCGCGATGTGCGAACCGAACATGGCGGGATCCGCGACCCGATTGTGAGCTCGTGTCCGGCAAAAGACCTCGGAAAACTCGCACACTACTATTTTGGGGTTGACAAACTGTAAGCACTATAAGCATAATTCACTCCATCACGAGAAATAGGAGGGAACCATGAGGAATTATCGGTCGATAGAGATCGATTTTGACGTTCACAAGCTGATTGAGATCCAGCGGTTAGACTTTTCGGAGACGCCAAATGACGTTCTGCGGCGTTTGCTAAAGTTGGGGCCGGCAGATAAACCTGCGCCGGACACTGCCTCAACACCGGTGCCCGCGAATGGCGCATGGAGCGGAAAGGGAGTGGTTTTGCTAGCTTCGACCCAGTTGCGGATGGAATACCGCGGACAAGTTCACACCGGCGAAATTCAGAACGGTGAATGGGTGATCGAAGGTCGGCGCTACAAGAGTCCGTCGAAGGCTGCTGGTAGTGTGGCGACAACCAAGGCCGGTACGAAGCCGAGCCTCAATGGGTGGATTTACTGGCACGTGAATAGGCCAGGCGACGAGGACTGGACTCTGATCGATAGGCTACGGCCTACGCAGTAAGGGGTGTAGGGATAACCCCTCCGGGAACGCTGCTTCCGCCGCCAGGGGAGCCGCGGATTTCAGTCCCGCCTTCGGCATGTACGGCAAACGGTTCGCCTCGGTATCAGTCGTAGACGCCCAGCGCTGCGGTTAGCATGGGTCGCTACGTGGCTGCTCGGTGGTCTGCGCAGACTTCTGCTTTTGACCCGGAGCAGTCATTGGCCTTGCCGAAAGAGATCGAGCGGTGGTCGCTGACGACGCTGCGGGAGAAGCTGATCAAGATCGGCGCGAAGGTCGTGCGCCACGGCCCCTATCTGTTGCGAAATATCGGCCGCCTGAGGACGATTTTGCGGCCGCGCACGGTCTCGCGGTAAAAGACGTAGAGGCCGGCGCCGGCGATGAGGGCGATGCCGAGCCAGGAGATCGGATCCGGCCAGTCGCCCCAGAGAAAAACGCTCCAAAAGACCGCCAGAGGCAAGGCCACATACTCGAAGGGCGCCACCAGGGCAGCTTCCGAAATCCGGTAGGCCCGGCTGATCAGATACCCCGCCATGCCGCTCAGACAACCGATCGCGAGCATGATCATGGCGTCCCCGGTGCTCGGCCAAACCCAGGCCCGCAGCAAGAACTCCAAACTAGGGTCGCCGCGGCCGGCCAACACCCCATCGCCCAGGGTGAGGCCGATCGCGCCGCTGACCACCACGAAAGTGACTTGGATGTAAAAGGCCATGGTCGAGGCCTTCTCGGCCATCCCGAGCTTGCGGGTCATTATCTGCACCAAGGCATAGGCCAGAGCTGCGGCCAGAGGCAGCAGAAAGGCCGGATGAAAGCCCCCGCTACCGGGACGCAGC
>JACZXZ010000048.1 GCA_022571365.1 Pseudomonadota bacterium
GGACCCTCATAGGGCTTTGGATGCCCACCTTCGGCGATGACTCCTTGAACGCTCACTTCATCTACGGCGAAGGCATCGGCCGCTATGTCTTTGGGGCCATTACCGATGCCCTGGTAAGAAACTTCGTGCCCGGCCAAACCCCCGATCTTGACCCGGTCACCGTTTGGGGCTTTCATGTCGGCTATAACCACTGGTGGACCGACAGCCTTGCCTCGAACGCGGTCTTCGGCTGGGCGCACACCGAGATTGACGTCACCGACGCGTTTGGTCCTGGGGTCCGCGGGGTCACCCAGTTCAGCACCAATGAGAACGTCCAGTCTGTGCACGCCAACATCCTGTGGTATCCGGCCGACCCGGTCACGATCGGCCTCGAGTATATCTGGGGTGCCCGGGATACCCTTGATGGCCAGTATGCCACGGCGAACCGCGTACAGATGGCATTCTGGTACTCCTTCTAGCCTGGCGACAGGATAGTTAAGGCTCTTTCGGCCGGTTCCTCCCTCGTGGAGGAACCGGCTTTTTTTTTGCCATCATGCCCGGCGGCGGGCCCGCCCGTCCTCCGTAGCACTGCGGAGGGTGGAGCGAATCGCGGGCCCGGCGAATCCAGGCGCCGCCGGCGGGCCGAGGATCACACGCGGACTGCCGAGGCACTGCACCCGCTTGTCGTCCGACGCCCAGCACCGTGCCCGGGTCTCGACCAGTCCACCCTCCGTAGCAGAGCTACTGCGGAAGACGGGCCGCGTCTTGGCAAGGCCGGGCACGCCGATCGACAGGGCGTGACCGCCGGAAAGCAGCGTGATAAGAGTTTGATCGACGACCGCGTCCTGGCCGAAAATGACACGGTCGATTTGTGCGCGCACCCCGGCCAGGCGCTGACCCAGGGCCTCGATTGCGGCGGGAATCCGGTGGTCCGGTTCGGCGGCGGGAGCGACAGGCCCGGCAACGGTCACTTCACCTTGACTCCAAGGGCGCGATGGTCACACCCGAGCGATGACCGAAGGATCTCCGAAGCTTCCCAGGCTCGCGAAACGACCGGGCGCCGCCGCCTGCGGTAATGCCCGGGGAGGCCGCGAGGGCGGCACGGCCGCGCCGGAAGCGGAAGTCGATTTCGGCATCCGAATCACCCGCGACGGCACGTGGTTGCATCAGGGCTCGCCGATCAGCCGCAAACCGTTGATGCGCCTGTTTTCCACCGTCCTCAGACGGGACGAGGCCGGCGACTACTGGCTGGTCACGCCGGCCGAGCGGGGCCGGATCGAGGTCGAGGACGCACCCTTTACCGCCGTCGAGCTCGCCGTCTCCGGCGCTGGCCGGGAACAGGCGCTCACATTCCGCACCAATGCCGACGATCTCGTGACCGCCGACGCCGGCCACCCGATCCGCGTCGACCACGATCCGGCGACCGGTGAGCCTTCACCTTATGTCCTGGTGCGCGACCGTCTGGAGGCGTTGATCCTGCGCCCGGTCTATTACCATCTGGTCGAGCTGGGCGTGGAAGAAAAGGTCGGCGGCGACCATCTGTACGGGGTGTGGAGCAAGGGCAGCTTCTTCCCTCTGGGCAGGATCGAGGCGGCGCGTGACGCGGGCGTGGATCATTGAGCGGTTTTCCGATGCGACGGCGCGCTCCCGGCGGCGGGCGCCGCGCGCCGGCCATGGCGCGCGCCCTGGCTCGCTCAAGCGCCGGGCTTTGACGCCGGCGGCGGTGCTGGTGCCGCTCATCGACCGGACGGACGGCATGACCGTGCTTTTGACCCAGCGCACCGAGCACGTCGGCGACCACGCCGGCCAGATCAGCTTCCCCGGCGGCCGTATCGAGCCCCACGACACAGACTCGGAGGCGGCGGCCCTGCGCGAGACCGAGGAGGAGATCGGCCTGGCGCCCGATCGGATCGAGGTCATCGGCCGGCTCGATGGCTATGAGACGACGACCGGCTTCCGGGTGATCCCGGTGGTTGGCCTCATCCGCCCTCCGTTGTCGCTCAAGCTGGACTCCTTCGAGGTCGCCGAGGTGTTCGAGGTGCCGCTCGCGTTCATACTCGATCCCGCCAATCACGCGCGCCAGCGCCGAACCCACGAGGGGGTCGAGAGGCGCGACTACGTGCTGTCCTACGAGGGCCGCTATATCTGGGGCGCGACCGCCGGCATGCTGATCAATCTCTATGAGGTCTTGAGCGGCTGATGCTGCGGACTCTGCCCTGCTACGTGGCTACCGGTCCTGGTGCCGGCGGCGCTTTATGCGGTTTGGATCCTGGTCCGCCGGCGTCGGCTGCGGGCGGCGGGGGCAGGGGGCTGCCCGGCTTGCGGGAAGGCCCGTGGTTCTGGCTCGTCCTCGCCGGGCTGGCTCTCCCGTCCTCCGTGGCAGAGCTACTGCGGAGGACAGGACCGCGCCGCTCGAGGGCCATGAGCCGGGCGGCCTCTACCAGGCGCCCCACTACATCGAGGGCGAGGTCGTCCCCGGCCGGACGGTGAGCTGGGCCTTGGAAGCGAGAGACAAATTGCCCTCTCAGCCCTGGATGGAGGCGTCCGGGATCCGGGCGGTCGTCGCCGCCCTGACGGCGGAAGGAGCCGAGATTCGCTTCGTCGGCGGGTGCGTGCGCGATACGGTCCTGGGACGCCCGATCCAGGACATCGACATCGCGACCCATGACGTCCCGGAGACGGTGATGCGCCTCCTGCGGAAAGCCGGCATCCGGGTCATCCCGACCGGCATCGACTACGGCACGGTGACCGCCGTGATCGGCGCGGCCCATTTCGAGATCACCACGCTCCGCATCGACGTCGAGGCCTACGGCCGCCGGGCCAAGGTCGAATACACGGACGACTGGGCGGCCGACGCGGCGCGCCGCGACTTCACCATCAACGCGCTCGCTCTTGCCCCTGACGGCACCCTGTTCGACCCGTTCGGGGGTCTCGACGACCTTGAGTCCGGGCGGGTGCGCTTCATCGGCGACGGCGAGGCGCGCGTCCGCGAGGACGTGCTGAGGCTGTTGCGCTTCTTCCGCTTCCATGCCCATTACGGTCGGCCGCCTCCCGACGCGGCGGCGCTTGCCGCCTGCCGGGCGCTCGCTCCCCTGCTGCCGAGCCTCTCGGGCGAGCGGGTGGCGGGCGAGCTTTTCAAGCTGCTCACGGCCCCCGACCCGGCCGGCGTGCTGGCCCTGATGGCCGATGAGGGGGTGCTCGCCCATTTTCTGCCGGAGGCGAAGGACATCGGCCGGCTGTGCGCCCTGGTGACGGTCGAGGCCGCCACGATCGGGGCCGACCCGCTGCGGCGGCTCGCCGCGGTGCTGGAGGTGGACGCGGCCGGCGCCGGCGCCGTGGCCGACCGGCTGCGCTTGAGCAACGTCGAGCGCGAGCGTCTGGTCGCCGTGGCCGCGCCGCCGGAATCGGTGACCGCCGAGCTGGATGCCGCCGCGCGGCGCCGCGCGCTCCACCGTCTGGGAGCCGGCCGGTTCCGCGACTTGGCGCTCCTCGCCTGGGCCGGAGCGCTCGCCGACCGGACGGCGCTTGCCGCCAAGGAGACCGCGGGCTGGCGCCGGCTCCTCGCCGCCGCCGGGCGGTGGAAGCCTGTCGAGCTGCCGGTCAAGGGCAAGGACGTGGTGGCCCTCGGCGTCGCGCCGGGGCCCGAGGTGGGACGCTTGTTGGAAGCGGCCGAGAGATGGTGGGTGGACGGCGACTTCCGGGCAACCCGTGCGCAGTGCCTGGCCCGGCTCGAGGAGCTGATTGGCGAGACCGACTGAGCGGGACGCTACCCGGGCGGGTTCGCGCTGCCTTGGTATGTTCAGCAGGCCTCGGACGCAGCCAGAGTTACGAGGCCGCAAGGGCCGGTTGAGGGCGGCCGGCCAAGAGGCTATGCTCGGCCCGGTTCCGCGCGCCCTCGAGTGCGATCGCGGATCCCCAGCGGAGCCGTGGCGCAAGGCGCTCCATGTCAGGCCATTGCAGGGAGGGAGAGACTGTGGATGGGGAGATCTGCCGCGATAGTTGACGTGGTTGTCGTCGGCGCCGGGGCCGCCGGCCTCGCCGCCGCCAAGACCGCCCGGGAGGAGGGGTTGTCTGTGGCTCTTCTCGAGGCGAAGGGGCGGATCGGCGGGCGCGCTTTTACCGAGACGCACAGCTTCGGCGTGCCCTTCGACCATGGCTGCCACTGGCTGCACTCGGCCAGCATAAACCCCCTGACCGAACTGGCTGACGCCTACGGCTTCACCTACGCCCGGGATTCGCTGGGAGAGTCCCTTCGGGTTCATATGGGAGACCGCTGGGCCACCGAGGCGGAGGCGGAGGAGCGAGTCGCCTTCCGGAACCGTAATGACGCCGCCATTCAAGCCGCCGCCCGGGCCGGCCGCGACATTCCCATCATCGAGGTGAGGGAACACGACGCGCGCTGGACCTCGGTTTTCGACTGCTGGTTTGCCGTGCTTTCCAGCGTGGACCCGGAGGAGGGCTCCACCCTGGACTATGCGAGCTACAGGGATACCGGCGAGGACTGGCCGGTGAAGGAGGGCTACGGCGCGCTCATCGCGCGCTACGGCGCCGACGTGGCGGTCGAGCTCGACACGCCGGTCGAGCGGATCGACTGGCGCGGGCGCGCGATCGAGGTTGCGACGCCCAAGGGGGTGATCACAACCAGGGCGGTGATCACGACGGTGTCGACGGGGGTTCTGTCCTCGGGCCAGATTCGCTTCGACCCGCCGCTTCCGGACTGGAAACGTTCGGCCATCGAGGCGCTGCCCATAGGCAAGGTTAACAAGATCGCCTTCCAGTTCGACCGCGACGTGTTCGGTTCGCTGGAGACCGGTTCCATGGCCGTCTTTGCCCCGACCTCGGAGAGCGTCGTCTTCGAGATTCGTCCGTTCGGGCGCGCGCTTGCCATCGGCCATGTCGGCGGCCGGTTTTGCGCGGCGCTGGAGGAGGCCGGCCCGGCCGCCATGGTGGATTTCGCGTTGGCAAGGCTCAAGACCATGTTCGGCGCCGGCATCGCGCGGCACCTGGTTAAGACCGCCTGCACCGCCTGGGGCGGCGATCCCTACATCCGCGGCGGCTATTCCGCCGCCCGGCCCGGCCACGCGCACCGCCGAGCCGACCTGGCGGCGCCGATCGATGACCGGTTGTTCTTCGCCGGCGAGGCCGCCTCGATCGATTCCTATGCGACCGCCCACGGCGCCTATCTCACGGGCATTGCGGCGGCCGCGGCGGCGGCCGCGGCGCGCGCTCCCAAAGGGTTGAAAAAACAAGCCGTTCGCGGCGCCCGTCGAGGTTGACGCGATAAGGCTCGCACGCGCGGCCACGTATCCGCGGCCACATATCCAGAGAAGCCGTTTCCCCGCGTATTCGGAGGCACGGCCGCGGACCGCCCGCTCTCCCGCGGGGTGGCGTGGATCAGTCGAAGAGCCACCTCGGGGCGTCCGGTCATGGGCCAAGAAGCGGGGCTTGATCCCGCCGCGTCCCTCCGCTCGGTCCGCGGCCCGGCAAGCCTCGCCCGTGGACCCTGCGCATAAGCCCGCCCGCCCCGCTTCCGGGACGGGTTCGAGGGTGCCTGCCTGGGCGGTGCGGCGCGGCTCGGGGCGAACACCCGCCCCGCCTGCCATAGTAGTCGTACGGGCTCTCCGCCGACCCGTCCTTCCATCCTCCGTAGCGGCAGCGCCGCTGCTGCGGAGGACGGGTCGGCCCGCAGGCGGGCGGACAGGCCGGTCCCCGGCCACGCCGGCGTTTATTCCGACGACGGCCCGGCGGGGATGTTCTGGCCGGCTTTCTCGATGGGCGGTCGCGAATCAGGTGACCAAGCGCTGTTCGAGGGCCAGGTTCTTCATGGATTTCTGGAGCTTTTCGAACGCGCGAACCTCGATCTGCCGCACCCGTTCGCGCGAGATGCCGTATTGTTGGCTCAGCTCCTCCAGCGTTGCCGGGTCTTCTCTGAGCCGCCGCTCGGTCAAGATGTGGCGCTCGCGGGTGTTGAGGCCTTTCATGGCCCGGGACAAAAGCCTGCGGCGGTTGTTGAACTCCTCCTCTTCGGCGAGCTGGAACTCCTGGTTTTCGGTCTCGTCGACCAGCCAGTCCAGCCACTCGCCCTCGCTGTCCGAACGCAAGGGCGCGTTCAGGGAATGGTCAGGGCTGGAGAGCCGCTGGTCCATGCTGATGACGTCGGCCTCGGGCACGCTCAGGGTCTCGGCGATATGCTTGACGTTCTCGGGCGAGAGGCTGCCCTCGTCGATCGCTTGCATCTGGCCCTTGAGCTTGCGCAGGTTGAAGAACAGCTTCTTCTGCGCCGCCGTCGTGCCCATCTTCACCAGTGACCAGGAGTGCAGGATGTATTCCTGGATCGATGCGCGAATCCACCACATGGCATAGGTGGCGAAACGGAACCCCCGGTCCGGATCGAACCGTTTGACGGCCTGCATCATCCCCACATTGCCCTCGGAAATGAGCTCGCTTACCGGCAGGCCGTAGCCGCGATAGCCCCTGGCGATCTTTGCCACCAGCCGCAAATGGCTGGTGACCAGCTTGTGCGCCGCCTCCACATCTCCATGCTCGCGCCAGCGCTTGGCCAGCATGAATTCCTCCGCCGCCTCGAGCATGGGGAACTTGCGGATTTCCTGAAGGTAGCGCGACAGGCTACCCTCCGATCCGATCCTCGGAATGGCTATGGCGGTCGGCATATTCCGTTTACTCTCGTTACTCTTGGACCTTTGCGCGAGCATGCTTGTCAATACACCCTGCGCCTAGGTACCCATTTGGATTTTCTTGCCATTTTCGTCAACGATACCCCTGATTCAAGCTCAGGTATACAGCACGCTCTCCTATACAGAAAGTTAAATCACTCTAGAGTTTCTACTAATCCCTTGATATCGCTTGGTATATTGCTTTTTAGCGTGATTCGCTTCGCGGTAATCGGGTGGTCAAATCCTATCAAATAGGCGTGAAGGGCATGGCGCTCGAACCCGGCCAGCGCGTCATGCGCGGCTTTGGGGAGTCCTTTCAGGCGCCGGGACCGCGCCCGGCCGTAGACCCGGTCGCCGACCAGCGGGTGGCGCCTTGCCGCCAGGTGCACCCGGATCTGATGGGTGCGGCCGGTCAAGGGCCGGCACTCGACCAGGCTGGCGGCGCCGGCGGCCAGCACCCGCAGCACCCGATAGCGCGTCAGCGCCGGCTTGCCGCCGCGGGCTACGACCGCCATCTTCTTGCGGTTGCGGCGGTTGCGGCCGATGTTGCCCTCGATCTCGCCGGCGCGCGGGCCGGGCACGCCCCACACCACCGCCAGGTAGGCGCGCGCGACGCGGTGCGCGGCGAACTGGCGGGCGAGGCCGATATGGGCCGCGTCGGTCTTGGCCGCCACCATGAGGCCGCTGGTGTCCTTGTCCAGGCGGTGGACGATGCCGGGACGGCGCACCCCGCCGATGCCCGAGAGCGACTCGCCGCAATGGGCGATCAGGGCGTTGACCAGCGTGGCGTCGGGGTTGCCCGGCGCCGGGTGGACCACCATGCCGGCCGGTTTGTCGATCACGATCAAGTGCGCGTCCTCGTAGACGACGTCAAGGCCGATCGCCTGGGGCTTCGGGATCGGTGGGCGAGCCTCCGGGACAATGATGGCAAAAGTTTGGCCGGGTTTGACCCGGTAGGACGGCTCGACTATCGTCACTCCGTCCTCGGCGCTGACCAGGCCGGCCTCGATCAACGCCTTGACGCGAGTCCGGGAGAGATCGGCGCACGCCTCCGCGAGCAGCCGGTCGAGCCGTTCGCCGGCATCCCGTGGGCCGGCCCGGATGGTATGGCGGGTTTTCCCGCGCGCCGCCGTCATGACGGCAAGACTGGACCCAAATCATGCAGGCACTCAAGGTTTTAGTCATCGTCATGGGGATCGCGATCCTGGCCGGAGTCGCGGTCATCGGCGTCACCATCTACCAGCGTGCCGCCGAGCCCCAGGACGAGACCGCCGCTTCGCCCGCCCCGCCGCCGGCGTTCGGCACGGTTGAGGTGCCGATTCCCGAGGGCTGCAGCGTGGTGGAGACGGTGGTCGCGGACCAACGGCTGATCCTGCGCATCGGTCCGGCCGATATATCGGTCGCCGGGTGCGATCGAATCTATATCGTCGACCTGGCCAGCGGCGCGTTGCTGGGCGTGCTGCTGACCACGCCGGTATTGTGATCACGCTCGACCGCCGGCAGCTCCAGGAGATCCGTGACGCCGCCGAGGCCGCCTATCCGGCCGAATGCTGCGGCCTGCTGGTCGGGCGCGGCGGGCTCTCGGACGGGCTCAGGATCACGCGGGTGGTGCCGAGCCCCAACCTCGCGGCGGAAGAGGGGAACGACCGGTTCGAAATCGACACCGAGCTCCTGGTCGGGCTTCATCGTGAGCTCAAGGACGGGCCGGAGCGCGTCGTCGGGCTCTACCACTCCCATCCCGATCATCCCGCCGCGCCGTCCGAGCGCGATCTCGAAGGGGCCTGGGACCCCAAGCTGATATGGCTGATCACCGCGGTCGAGGACGGCCGGGCGGCCCGCACGACGGCCCACGTCCTCGAAGGGGAAGGCCGGGGCTTCGAGGAAATTGCCCTGCGCGTGGTGGATTGATGAGCGGGGGTCCTTACTTGGTAAGGCCTGACAGTCCGGCGATGAGGAAGGACGCCAGAACGTAGCCCATAAGCTGGTGCATGTAAAAGTAGTAACGTGCGGGCCGCCAAGTGCCTTTGAAGAAGAAACGCGGGTGCCGCCAGTCGCGTTCGTAATCAGCGAAATCAATTCGGTAATGCTTTTCCCGAAGCCTAATGATGGGTAACAGCATATCGAAGCTGAATGCCAACCCGTCTAACATGCGCTCCCGTGCAGATTCCCTTGTGTCACTGAAAACGCAGGCACCTAAAACCACTAATCCGACCACCCAAAAGAGGGCATAATAAATTCGGTAACCGTGGCCAATGAGCACGAGTTTTAGGGTCGACCACAGCCAACTTGCCCACGCACCCGCTTTTTTCAGTTCGGTCCGCTCGCGCTCCTTGCCGGCATAGAGGATGTCGTCTGCCTTCTCTGCGTGACCAGCTGCGCGCAAGACGCTCGCAAGCTGCTGATAAGGTTGTGGCGAATAGCTTTCATCCTTCGCTAGCCAGCTTAGAAACCATTCGGCTTCCCGCACATCCAAGGACGGACCCAAGCGACTATACGTGAACCCATAGAGTTCGAGACTTTTGGGCCAGGCATCAAGCGGGTCCTCAAGAGTATCCACATAGCTGTTGTGGAGGATCAACCGCGATTCACCCGACGAGGGCACTCTTGGACCAAACCTCAGCTCACCGCCGATGTGTGTTTGCGTCAGGTCCAGTTCTTGGAGCTTAGCACCGGAAAGAGTCAGGTTGGACTCGACCTTTGTCGATCTTAATGGTATCGGCAAAACGAACTCAGCTCTCGCCATGAGTAGCCGACGTTCCACCACAATCGAGCTCATACTCAGTTTGCCGGTAAATTTAGATTCGTTCATTACGAGGTCACTTCCGATCCTAGCACCGTCCAGAGTGACCTCTCGGAACTGTGCCTGGAACATCCAGAGACTTCTGCTGACTTGCAACTCCTCCATATTAGTTTTCCCAGCGAAACTTGAAACCGTCATGCTCAACTGCCCGCCAATCGTCGCGCCGGCCAGCCACACTTCGTCGAATTCGGCGCCACGCATGAAAAGGCTGCTCCCGACTTGCAGCTTATCCATCTGCAGCTTCCGAGAGAACCGCGAGTCATTCATGTTGATGATTCCGACGATTTCGCTGGAGTTTAGGATGACATCGGCGAACTCAGCTTCGTGCATCCTGAGATGTTGGCCCACGTACACTGAGTCCATGTTCAGAGTGCTATTGAAAGCGGCGCCTTGCAGGTTGAGTTCACCGTCGATCTCCGCGTCGCGGAAAATGACCTCGTCGAAGGCGGCGACTCCTTTGAGTCCCAGGCTGCGGCTGGTTCTCAAGCCTCGAAGATTCACACGGGCGTCAAATCGGGAGCGGATCAGCCACAAGTCATGGTCGAGGTCCGCGTTTTCGAGGTCAATCGGCTCCGGGAACCAAGCCCCGATGATGCGCACTCCTTTGCGGGTTATCTCGGTGCGGAATGGTTTGTCTTCATCCAATAGGACAGTCTCCAGGAACGTCTGGCTGAGTTTTCGGTCGTCGTTCCAGCCTTCAGGCACCTTCGGGTCCAGCGTCACCCCGTAAAGCTGGTTGAAATCGGCTTCTCGTCCTTCACAAATTTGCTTCCAGGCCCATCGCTCTTGAGGCGTCCACTTGTGTTCTCCCGTTTGGCTGTCTCGGGGAGGTTCAATCTCACAGGGCTCACCAGGCAGGGCCGGCTCGGCGAGCGCCGCGTTCGGGCTGGCTAGTGCAGCCGTCGCAAGCCCCATGAGGAAGATAGCCAGGAATCGAAGGCATTTCATGGCAGGCATTCGTGCGTTGCGACGGTCCATGTTAACGTTCTTTATGCTGTGCATCAATCGGGTCGGTCTACCGTGGGTTGCGACGGTCCATGCTAACGTTCTTTAATGCTGTCGCATCAATCGGGTCGGTCTACCCCTTTTGGCACGGCGCCGGGTAGGTGAATGCGATCCGATCGTCCGGATAGGCCGTGCCGCCGATGTAAGGCGGTATAAGGGTCCCCTCCGATGCGCCCGCCGGCCCGTTCCTGCCGGCCGGGGTCGAGGGAAATCAGAGTTCGGGCCGTGCTGGTTCGGGGAGGCCGTCGAGGATGTCCGATGATCTCGCATTGATGCCGGCGACCCGGCTGGTCGCGCTCTACCGCGAGAAGGAGCTGTCCCCGGTCGAGGTGGCGCTGGCCGCGCTCGACCGTATCGCGGCGGCCGACGGGGTGGTGAACGCGTTCTGCCTGGTCGAGCCCGAGGATGCCCTTGCCCAGGCGCGCGAGTCCGAGGCCCGCTGGCGGAAGGGCGCGCCCAAGGGCCTGGTCGACGGGGTCCCGGCCTCGATCAAGGATCTGGTCCTGACCAAGGGCTGGCCGACGCTGCGGGGCTCGCGCGCCATATCGCCGGACCAGGCGTGGGACGAGGACGCCCCGGCGACGGCGCGTCTCAGGGAGCACGGCGCGGTGCTGATCGGCAAGACCACGACGCCCGAGTTTGGCTGGAAGGGCGTGACCGACAGTCCCTTGACCGGGATTACGCGCAATCCCTGGGACCCCTCCAGGACCCCGGGCGGATCGAGCGGCGGCGGCGCGGCCGGCGTGGCGCTCGGCATGGGCGCGCTCGCCATCGGCAGCGACGCCGGCGGCTCCATCCGCATACCGTGCGCCTTCTGCGGCGTCTATGGCCTCAAGCCGGCCTATGGCCGGGTGCCGGCCCATCCGATAAGCCTGTTCGGCACCATCGCTCACGTCGGTCCCATTGCCCGGACCGTGGCCGATGCGGCGCTGATGCTGACCGTCATCGCCGGGCCCGACGCCCGCGACTGGACCGCGCTCGCCCCCGAGGGCCGGGACTACCTCGAGGGTCTGGAAGACGGGGTGAAGGGCTTGCGCGTGGCCTACAGCCCCGATCTGGGCTACGCCGAGGTCGACCCGGAGGTCGCGGCGCCGGTGCGCCAGGCGGTCGAGGCGTTCGAGGCGCTGGGCGCGGTGGTCGAGGAGGTCGGCCGGATCTTCGACGACCCGCTCGAGCCCTTTTTGACCCATTTCCGGGTCGGCGCGGCCAAAATCTACCGCGGCCTGGGGGAAGAGCAGCGGGCGGTCCTGGATCCGGGCTTCCGCCGCCTGGCGGAGGAGGGGCTTGAGGTCGGGCTCGAGGAATACCTGGCGGCGATGGATCGGCGGGCCGAGCTCGGCCGGACCATGAGCCTGTTCATGGCGGCCTACGATCTGCTGATGACGCCGCAGATGCCGCTAGTTGCCTTCGAGGCCGGCGCGGACTATCCCCGAAGCCGGGGCCTGGCGCCGGAGGCGGACTGGAGCCCGTTCACCTATCCCTTCAACCTCACCCAGTCGCCGGCGGCCACCGTGCCCTGCGGCTTCGCGGCGGACGGCCTGCCGGTGGCCCTCCAGATCGTCGGCCGGCGCTACGACGACGCCACGGTTCTGCGGGCGAGCCGGGCTTTCGAGGCCGTCCACCCGTTCAAGATGCCGCCGTTGCCTAAGGCTGAAGATTCGCCCTGAGCGGGCGGCACCGGCCCGCGGCGCGTGGGGCCCGGGTGCCGGCGCGCGGCAAAACGGTTGATCGGCGCCGGGGCTTCCGCTATCAGGGGGCACGGCCCTCGCGTCCCCTTCGTCTAGCGGCCCAGGACATCGGCCTCTCACGCCGAAAACAGGGGTTCGAGTCCCCTAGGGGACGCCAAGGGTTTCAATGAGTTAGTCCAACCCCTGGCGTTCTGTACGTAACTTATACTCACTATAGGGGCCAGAAATGCCCCTGAGAGCGCCCAGGATGGCCCTAGAACGCCGTTGGCGCCCTACCGGGTACTTTTTCCTTTCGGGGGGGGTACCGGAAAGCCGTCAAGGCCCGTCATGGCGGCAAAGGGGCCGCCGCAGCCCGTCGATCAGGCGCAGGATCTCAGCGAACAGCGGCCTTGTTGTGCGGCACTAAAAGGTCCGCTGTTGGCTAGTTGCAGACATTAGGCGCGCCGCGCCGCGGGGTCTGCTTTCTGTTCGTAAGCGGAAGTTACCGCACTGAATTTCCAAGCCGCGCGTTTTAGGTCTGGTTACCGCTCCAAAGCGGACGCCGAGCGCCCGAGCCGCCGAGGTCTGCTCATGACCCAGGCTGTGTAAAAACGGCTTCCGAGTGGTCTAGGCGCGTTTTTCTCTGAATTCTTGAATTTCTAAGTTCAACCAAATCAATAACTTATCAGATGGCACTATAGAAAAACTGACCGGACACTCGCCAATTAGTGGTATTTTCCAGAGTTTTCACACAGCCTGGACCCGAAGCGGACTTCGGCTCTAGTGTAGGAGTCTGTCCTCTCGACCGGTTAGCCGTCCACGAGAAGACGGTGAGCTCCTAATGGGATCTCGTGGCGCGCCCCTCGGTGTATTGATGTCCTGAGAGAACCATGTGATGCGGGAGAGGAAGCAATGACGAAACCCATTTGCGCCATTGTCGGCGCCGGCGAAGGTCTTGGCCGCGCGCTGGCCGAAAAGTTCGCGAGTCGGGAGTTCGACATCGCGTTGATTTCGCGTTCCGAGGCAAACAGCTCCGCAGCGATTGAGGCTGCGGCCGCGCCCACTAGTGCAGCGAACGTCAGGTTCTTTTCCGCTGACGCGACCCGACCCGAAACTTTGGAATCGGCAATTGCGACCATCAACCGTGAAATGGGCGAGATTGACCTCCTCATCTACAACCCGCGAGGGGCGTTCACCGCCTGCGATCCGCTCGACATGTCCTATGCGGCACTCGAGGACGTTTACCGGATGGAGGTCATCGGTGCATTCGCCGCGGCCAAGTCGGTTCTGCCGGGCATGATCAAGCAGTCGCGGGGCAGCGTATTCTTTTCAAGCGCGACGGCTGCTTTTCGAGGCTCAAACACCCATCCGCTCTATGCCATCGGCAAGTTTGCGCTGCGGGCGCTGTCACAGAGCCTGTCCAAGGCCTACGCCAAAAACGGAGTGCACATCGTGCATTTCAGACTGGACTGCGACCTCGATGTTCCAATCATGCGCGATCTGTATGGCGAAAAGTACGATCCAGAGAAACTGGCCAATCCCGACGATGTCGCTGAGACATATTGGCTGACCTACTTGCAGCCTAAATCCGCCTGGAGCAATGAAGTCGAGATCAGGCCTCATACGGAAGTCTGGACCTACTGAGACCGATCGCTCGATAATGTCGTCCCGAAAACAAGAGGAGGAGCCATTGGCGTACAAATTATTCTATGCACTCGGGAGCGCGGCGATGGGAACACGGGTGATCCTGGAGGAAATCGGCGCGCCCTACGAGCTGATCCCAACGACGATCGCTATGGACGAGCCCCGCCCGCCGGAACAACTGGCGCTCAACCCCAACGGCTGGGTCCCGGTCCTCATTTGGGATGAGAATGCCATGTACGAGTGCGCCGCCATTACCGTGTTTCTGTGCGATCGTCATCCGGACGCAAAACTGGCGCCCGCCGTTGACGATCCGGAGCGGGGCCTGTATCTGCAGACGTTGGTGTATTTCTCGAACTCCGTTCAGAACGCCTTTCAACTCAACTACTATCCGGATCGCTTCGCCGACACCCCGGCCGATGAGCCGAGCGCTCAGAGACGTGGCAACCGGCGGCTGCGGGAAACGTGGAAAGTCATCGACGACCAGATCGGCAACAACGAATGGGTGCTGGGCGAGCGGTTTAGTGCCGTCGACATCTATCTCTTCATGCTGACCACGTGGCTAGTGCCGTCGCGGGGGCAACCGTCAGTGGACGAGTTTCCCAACGTCAAGCGCATTGCCGACGCTGTCTTGCCGCGAAGAAGCATCCAGCTCGTCTATGAGAAGTGGATCGTGGAGCACGGCGGGTAACGCCTGACGGCAATCCAATCAGTCATAGATGACCATGCAGCGCACTTCGATGCTCCAACGATCCGGCGCATCCGGTGGCGATGCCGGATCTTCGAAGGCGCTATGAAAACTGAACGTGCACGGCGCGCTCGAGGCCGAACCATCGGATAAAGCGCCGTCTGATCGCGCAAGCGCACCCGCGGAATCCCACTGCTTGATCAACAGGGCTTCCTCACGCGTCATCTTCGGGTAGTAGTACCAACGATGCGCGGGTGTGTGCTTGGCGAAGTAGTTTTCACCAATGCGGTCCTGATAATGAATTTCGAAATCGACGAGGTCGTTCGGGTCAACGCTTCGGCCGTCACAGACCGCCAGCGGATGAACGGTAACCGGCGTATCGGTGATGCTGCGCCACACGTTGATCATGGCGAACCGCCCGCCATTCAGCGCGCGCTCAGCATCTGCGGGATCGATGAGCGATTCCCCCGCGGGCAGAACCGAACACAAGGTATCGTTGCCGCTCGGCGGCCGCGTGAGATCGCGAAGGCGCGCCGGCGCGCTCGTCAGGGTGTAATCGGCGTGCACCACATGGATCGGCTCCTGAACCGGTTGACCCCCGGCGATGCGCTTCTGCGACTGCTTGCCAGACGCGGAGCGAATGTTGTGATCGAAGGCGTAAGCGCACCCGCCCGTGTTCTGCGCCACGAGCTCGGTACACTGCCCGTAGTAGTGCCGCACGATCTGGTCATGATCGAAGAAATCTATCCCGTCGTCCTCGAGCGGCGCGTTCAACAATTCGAACCCGTTTGCTTCACAAGTTCGGCGCTCATCGCCGCGAAGCGACCGCGCGTTCGAAACCGAGAGCTCTTTTGCCTCCAAGCACATGCCGACCGTGCCCGAATCATAGCCGTCAGCATCGCGTTTCGTCATGACCGCACCATTGCGATACAGCGACGATCGAACGGTCCCGTCCAGATAGTTGAACAATCCGGTGGTATTTTCGTCAGCGACGACCTGTGCGGCGGCATGGTTCATCGTGGGCGACCTTCCAGCTGACCACGTCAACGGCTGTCAGCCGGTCGATTATGTCCGTGGTCCCCGAAAAGGCAAATGCGAATAGAGTCCAGCTTCGATACATAACACGTGAAGTCTGGTTATGGCTATCAGCGGACATCCGACGCGAGCCTGCTGAACGTCCGCTTATGACCCAAAGCGGACATTCATTTGATTATGCGGTTCAGCAAGTGGGTACGGAAAACCAGGGGTTTCCGTACCCTCGATATTTCACCGTGATTTAGATCGATTTTACGACTAGCGAGGTCGACCGCGAACAAGGGTGTACGGAAAAGAAGAGTTTGCCGTACCTCGGACATGGAGCGTAGTTCGTCCGCCTCCTTCGACCCTGGAACGGGCAGGAACGCCCATGGCGTTCGTTCCCTAAAATCGGTTGTCTAACCTGCCCCAGTAGTCCCAAGTGCTCTTGAGTTCCCCGGCATGATAGGCCTGGGTTTCCGGGCCCGTATCCGATCCCCTAAATTGGCCAAGCGAACGGGCAAAAGAAAAAAAGGTCGGTGCAGGAAGCCCGTTCCGTACTTTGCTGACCACCATAGCGGCAAGAAATGGCGCTCCGTTTGCACGATCCTCCTGCATGAGCACTTCAAGCGCGTCTGCCACTTGATGAATTGTGTTTGGCGGC
>JACZXZ010000098.1 GCA_022571365.1 Pseudomonadota bacterium
ACCCACTGGAAATTTGGACGAAGACAGCGGCAAGATGGTCATGAATTTACTTAATAAGCTATCGCGGGCAAAGGGGAAAAACCTGATCATGGCAACTCATAGCCATAAAAATGCCGTGATGGCTGATCGTATTTTTCACATCCGGCGGCAGTTCCCCAAAGGTCTGATCGTACCCCTCAGGAATGAAAATCGCGTCATAACCAAATCCGTGAGTCCCCCGCGGTTCCTCGGCAATCGTGCCCCGTATGTCTCCAAAGCAGAGTCGCGTTTCAGATTCCGACGCGACGGCTATGGCGCAACAGAATCGGGCGCCGCGCGGCGCTCCGCCGGCAGCGCGCTCAAGTTCGGCCTGGTCGCCAGCGGCGAAGCCGACCTCTACCCGCGCCTCGGCCGCACCATGGAGTGGGACACCGCCGCCGGACATGCGGTGCTGGAGGCCGCCGGCGGGAGCGTCAGGACGCTCACCGGCGCGCCGCTCCGCTACGGCAAACCGGGGTTCGAAAACCCCCACTTCGTGGCCCGCGGACGCGAGGCCTGAGGGCGGAGGCGAGGATCAAAGCGGCGGCGAACTGCGGGTGGAATTGCGATACAGTGGCCGAAACGACGCCGGAGCGGCCGGACTTGGGCTAGAGTGGCGGCCGATTCCGGCGAGGCAAGGCCCCCGACGTGGCGACTTCCAGCACCAAAAAGCGCCCCCAGATCGTTCCCCCCACCCCGGCCAACCTGGAGGCGGCGGGCCGGCTGATTCGCGCGGGCCGGCTGGTCGCCTTCCCGACCGAGACGGTTTACGGCCTAGGCGCCGACGCCACCCACGGGCGGGCGGTGGCCGCCATTTTCGCCGCCAAGGACCGGCCCCGCTTCAACCCGCTCATCGTCCACCTCGCCGACCGCGCGGCGGCGGAAGAGGCCGTGGTCTTCGATGAACGGGCCGAGCGCCTGGCCGAGCACCTCTGGCCGGGGGCGCTGACCCTGGTGCTGCCGCGGGCGGCCGGCTCGGCCATATCCCCCTTGACCAGCGCCGGTCTCGACACCCTCGCCATACGCGTGCCGGGGCACCACGTCACCCAGGCTCTCATCGCCGCGGGGGCCAGGCCGATCGCCGCGCCCAGCGCCAACCGGTCGGGCGCGGTGAGCCCGACCACCGCCGCCCACGTCGCCGAGTCCCTGCGCTCCCGGGTGGACATGATCATCGACGGGGGCCCGTGTCCTATCGGCATCGAGTCCACCGTCGTCGACCTCACCCGACCCGAGCCCGCGCTGCTCCGGCCCGGCGGCGTGACCCAGGAGGACATCGAGGCGGTCATCGGCCCCCTGGCCGCGGCCGCGGAGGAAGGCGGCGCCCCGAGGTCGCCGGGCCGGCTGGTCCGCCATTACGCCCCTCGCCTGCCCCTGCGGCTGGAGGCGGAAGAAGCCCGGCCGGGCGAGGCTTATCTCGCCTTCGGCGCGCACCAGGCCGCCGCCGCCGCCACGGTGCTCAACCTGAGCCCCGCCGGCGACTTGCCCGAAGCCGCGGCCAATCTGTTCGCCATGCTGCGTCGGCTCGACCGGCCCGAGTTCACCGCCATCGCCGTGGCCCCCATCCCAGAGGCCGGGCTGGGCCGCGCCATCAACGACCGGCTGCGCCACGCCGCCGCGGCGACGGCCGACCGTCCCCTTGCCGGGGGCGGGGCAATGGGCTAAATCCCCGGCCATGAAAGAAATTCCAGCCTCAAGGACCGATCCGTGAAGGCCGCCGCCAAGGTCGTGCCCGAGGCCGTGCTGCGCCGCATCCAGGCCGTCGTCGGGCCCAAGGGCTGGACCGTCGATCCGGCGGAAATGGCGCCCTATCTCGAGGACGAGCGCGGCCACTACCACGGCCAGAGCGCCATGGTCGTCAAGCCCCGGACCGCGGCCGAGGTCTCAAAGGTGGTCCGGCTGTGCGCCGGAGCCGGGATTGCGATCGTGCCCCAGGGCGGCAACACCAGCCTGGTCGGGGCCTCGGTGCCGTTCGAGCACGGCGGCGAAATTCTCGTGAATCTGTCCCGCCTCAACCGCATCCGCGCCACCGATCCCCTGAACTACACCATTACCGTCGAGGCCGGCTCAGTGCTGGCGAACGTGCAGGAAGCGGCCGCGGCGGTCGATCGGCTGTTCCCCTTGAGCCTGGGCGCGGAAGGGAGCTGCCAGATCGGCGGCAACCTGTCGACCAACGCCGGCGGGATGCAGGTGCTGCGCTACGGCACCGCCCGGGATCTGGTGCTCGGCCTCGAGGTCGTGCTGCCCGACGGCCGCCTCTGGGACGGCCTCAAGGGCCTGCGCAAGGACAACACGGGCTACGACCTCAAGCAATTGTTCATCGGCGCGGAGGGCACCCTTGGGATCATAACGGCGGCGGTGCTCAGGCTGTTTCCGCGCCCGCGCGAGGTCGCAACCGCGCTCGTCGCGATGGCCGAGCTCGACGGCGCGATCGAGCTCCTGGCCCGGACCCGCACGGCCAGCGGCGACCTGGTCACCGGCTTCGAGCTGGTCCCGCGCACCGGCATCGACCTCGCGCTCGAGCACGTTCCCGCCACCCGCGACCCGTTTGCCGAACGGCATGAACACGCCGTCCTGATCGAACTCACATCCAGCGAGGCCTCCAGCGCCCTGCGCGAGTCCCTCGAGGCCATGCTCGCCCGGGCGCTCGAGGACGGGCTGGTGCTGGACGCCGTGGTCGCGGCAAGCGAGAGCCAGGCCCGGCAACTGTGGCAAATACGCACCGCCATCCCCGAGGCCGAGAAGATCGCGGGCGGCGGCATCAAACACGACGTGAGCGTGCCGGTGGCGCGGATTCCCGACTTCATCCGGGAGGCGACGGCCGGGTGCAAGCGCGAACTCGAAGGCGTCCGGATCCTCGCCTTCGGCCACCTCGGCGACGGCAACATCCACTTCAACCTGATGGAACCGTCAGGCGGCGAGAAGCAGGCGTTCCTCGCCCTTGGGCCCCGGTTCAACCGCATCGTCCATGACGTGGTGGCTTCGATGGGCGGCAGCATCAGCGGCGAGCACGGCATCGGGCGGCTGAAGCGCGAGGAGCTCAGGCGCTACACCTCGGCCGTCGAGCTCGACCTCATGCGCCGCTTGAAGGCCGCCCTCGACCCCAAGGGCATCATGAACCCGGGCAAGGTGATTTGAAACCGACGGGGTAAGGCGGCGCATGACGACCTACACCCTGCCCATCGCCGACATGGGCTTCGTGATGGCCGAGGTCGCGGGCGGCGATATTTCCGCCATAATCGCCCACATCTTCTTCGCAAACCCTCCCGTGGAGCTGATGGAGGAAGCGGGGTGGTTGGCCATCCCACTTTTTTTTACCGACAGACTCCCACGCGCGGGCACGGGTGGGGCGTGGGTTGGCGCCATGGCCGCCATGGCCCCGCGGGGTGCCGCCGCTGGCGCGCCCGGGCGCGTTCAGCTAGGCTGGGCTTCCGCTATCCGCCGTGGGGACGATGACCAAGGGCCTCGCATTCGCCGTAGCGCTCGCCGTCGCCGGGCCGGCGCTCGCCGACTTCCAGGACGCCTTGAGCGCCTATGACGCCGGCGACTATGAGACCGCTTACGAGGAATGGCATGCCCTCGCCCAAGAGGGCGACGCGGAGGCTGAGGCCGCGCTGGCCGGCATGCACCTGGTCGGCGCGGGCGTGGCGCAGGACTTCGGAAAAGCCGCGCAATGGTACCGCCGGGCGGCGAAGCAAGGCCACGCGGTCGCCCGACTCAACCTGGGCGAGCTGTACAGCACCGGCCGCGGCGTGCCGCGGGACTACGTCCAGGCCTATATGTGGCTCGGCCTGGCCGCGGCCCAGGGCAGCGCCTGGGCCGACCGGCGCCGGGCGGAGATCTCTTGGAGCATGACCCTCGCCCAGATCGCCGAGGCCGAGGACCTGATCCGGGCGTGGCAGGCCCGGGCGAAGTAGCGCGCGGGGGCCAGCCCCGCTCCTATCCTTAACTGCTCCCCGCCAACGCCCCGTGGTCGGCCTTCAAGGGCTGCTTCCTGGAGAATTCTTTAACCGTGATTCACGACGCCTTGAGGGCGCCGCTCCAATGGCCCGGCGAAGACCACGGCCGCAAGCCCATAGAGCGCGGCTGCCAGCCCAACCACCACCGTGAAGCCGAAGTGGATGGCGAGCAGGGTGGCGAGCACGGCGCTCAACACGGAAGCGCAGCCGTTGATGGCCCAGGCCCAGGGGATCCACTCGGGCGCGCCCGCGGCGAGCCGCCTGAGTCCC
>JACZXZ010000099.1 GCA_022571365.1 Pseudomonadota bacterium
CAAACTCATCCGAGCGCAGAGGACTGGCGTAGATACTGACAATCACCCTGCCGTCCGGGGCCTCGAACACTTCCTGGTGGATGGAATAGCTGCCGTCCCCGGGATAGGGCAGCTCCCGGCCCCACACATCGGGATAGGGCGGGAAGGGTTCCGACGCCTCGCCGGCCGGGGGCTCTTCCGCAACCGCCGGGGCGAGGCCCAGCCCGAGGGCCAGAACCCAGGCCGCGATCACGCCCGCGACGGTCGCCGGGAGCCACAACCGCGCCGTGTAGAATCGGGATGGATAGTTGGACAACGCCTGTCTCCTAAAGAGGTGTATTTTTCGTATATGTGTTCATGCGATATCAAGCGGTTTTTTGTTGCAACAAATACGCCATACGAATTGGGTGTTACCGGCCCAGCGTTGGCGCGCCGTCGGGGTTCGGTCAGGCGGAGCCCCGCTTGATCGACGCGCTGGCGGTCTTCCGTCCCATCCGGCGGGCGGGGTCGAGAGCGGCGCTTTTACTTGCCGCCGTCCAGAAAAGCGTCGGTTTCAAAAGGCCGGGGCGGGCTGTAATATGCCGCTCCCGCGACAAGCTTCGAGGATGCCATGATCCCGCGCTACAGCCGCCCACAAATGGCCGCGATCTGGGAGCCCGCGAACCGCTACAAGATCTGGCTCGAGATCGAGACCCATGCCTGCGACGCCCAGGCCGAGCTCGGCGTCATCCCGCCCGAGGCGGCGAGCGCGGTTCGCGAGCGCGGCGCCTTCGAGGTCGAACGCATCGACGAGATCGAGCTCGAGACCCGCCACGAGGTCCTCGCGTTTCTCGCCAACCTGGCCGAGCATGTCGGGCCCGAGGCCCGCTTCGTGCATCAGGGCATGACCTCCTCGGACGTGCTGGACACCTGCCTCGCCGTGCAGCTCAGCCAGGCCTCGGACATCCTGCTTGCCGACCTGGACGGGTTGCTTGCGGCCCTGAAGCGCCGGGCCTTCGAGCACAAGATGACGGTCTGCATCGGCCGCAGCCACGGCATCCATGCCGAGCCCACCACCTTCGGCCTCAAGCTCGCCGGGCATTACGCGGAGTTCGCCCGCAACCGGGAGCGGCTGGCCGCCGCCCGCCGGGAGATCGCCACTTGCGCCATCTCCGGCGCGGTCGGCACCTTCGCCAACATCGACCCCCGGGTGGAGAGCCATGTCGCCGGAAAGATGGGGCTCGCGGTCGAGCCGATCTCGACCCAGGTGATCCCGCGCGACCGCCACGCCGCCTTCTTCGCCACCCTCGCCGTCATCGCGAGCTCCGTGGAGCGGCTGGCCACCGAGATCCGGCACCTCCAACGCACCGAGCTGGGCGAGGCCGAGGAGTATTTCGCCCCCGGCCAGAAGGGGTCCTCCGCCATGCCCCACAAGCGCAACCCGGTGCTGTCCGAGAACCTGACGGGGCTGGCTCGCATCGTCCGCGCCCAGGTCATCCCGGCGCTGGAGAACGTGGCGCTGTGGCACGAGCGCGACATCTCCCACTCCTCGGTCGAGCGGGTGGTCGCCCCCGACGCCACCATCGCGCTCGACTTTGCGCTGGCCCGGCTCACCGGGCTGATCGACAAGCTGGTGGTCCATCCGGAGAACATGAAGGCCAACCTCGACCGCCTCGGCGGGCTGATCTTCTCCCAGGGCGTGCTGCTGGCGCTGACCCAGGCCGGCATGGACCGGGAGAAGGCCTACCAGGTGGTGCAGCGCAACGCCGAGGACCTGCGGGAGAAAGGCGGCGATTTCCGCGAGCGGCTGGCTGCCGACCAGGATGTCACCCGGCACCTGGACGCGGAGACCCTGGCCGGGCTGTTCGACTTGAGCCACCACGCCAGGCATGTGGAAACCATCTTCAGGCGCGTGTTCGGCGAGGCTTGAGCGGCGCGCCCGAGGCCTCCTCATCCTTGCGCGGCCGGTTACAACCCCTCGAGAGGAGGACAATCCCGAGCCTTCCGTCGAGAGATGCCCCTCGCAAGCGCGTCGCGACGCCCGCCCGCAGGGATGCGCGATGGAGGACGAAAGATATTGGGAGGCGGGACCAGGTGTCCAGCGAAGGTACAGCGTCAACCACGCCTCACGTTTGAGGCGAACAAATAGCCGACCCCTCGAACCGATTTGATCAGCTTTGGATGGCCCGGGTCGGCCTCGATCTTCCGACGCAACCGGGCGACGAGGTTATCGATGCTGCGGTCATAGGGTGACCAGTCGCGGCCGTGAATCAGATCCAACAGGTGGTCACGGTCGAGCGCCCTCTTCGGATGGGTGACGAATGCTTCAAGAAGCTTGAATTCTGCCGTTGTCAGCCCGACCTCCTGCCCCTCAGGGGATGTCAGGTCACGCGCGTCAAGGTCAAGCCGCCAGCCACCAAACTCTACCGTCGACGGGGGAGCTTCCGGCCCCGTCTTCGCCGGAGCCTGTGCACGTCGTAACACCGCTCTGACCCGCGCCAGCAGCTCTCGCAACTCGAACGGTTTGGTGACATAATCGTCGGCGCCCATCTCGAGGCCGACGATACGGTCGATGGTCTCGCCCTTCCCCGTCAGCATAATGACGGGGATGTGCGAGCTACGCCGGATCTCTTGGGTCAGTGTAAGGCCATCCTCCCCCGGCATTATCAGGTCCATGATCACGAGGTCATAGCGAGCCTCGCTCAGCCTTTGCCGCATGGCCTCGCCGTCGCCCGCGGTGCCGACGAGGTAACCGTTATCCTTCAAGTATCCCTCGAGCTCAGCCCGAATATCCGGCTCGTCATCGACGACGAGGATCCTCTGTGTGGCGGCGGTGTCTTCCCGAGTCATGATCCCAGTTCCGCCTGAGGGATGCGATCCGCACAGACGTTCCTGTCAAAGCCTTCCCAATGGATAGCTGACCTGCGTCGATCCATTCTACAAATCGATCCGCAGACAACTGTCCTCTGCAACAAACTTATACAAATCGATACCGAATTTAAACAAGCTAACACATTGCAGATACACGAGCCTGCTAGGTTGACCGCCGGTGCGTGGAGAATTCGCGCCGATTGCAGACTCAGTTGCAGAGCTAGGAGGTCATCATGCAACGCAACTCCACGGAAGGCTCGGGCAAGACTCATGGGGGACCGAAGCGCTGTGTTCTGGTCGCCGACGACGACGCGGCGTACCGCACAGAGCTGTGTGGCTATCTGCGGGATTAAGGACTGCGTGTGGTCGAGGCCGAGAACGGATTCGAGGCGCTGAGTGAGATCAAGCGCTCTGAGCCCTGCGTCGTTTTCTTGGACATCCGGATGCCCGGGATGGACGGCTTGGAAGTCGTGGAAAGCGCCAAGTCCTTGGCGCCCAATGCAAAGATTGTCGTCATGTCCGGGTATATGGACGAAGTTCGGAGGGCAAATATGATCAGCGCGGGCGCCTTCTGGGTCCTCGAGAAGCCCCTTCCCTTGAAAGTCGTGGGAAGGTTCGCGCGGGACATTTACTGGCGCCGCCCGCCCGCCGGAGGCAAAGGGTAAAGGGCCGCTTGAGGCGCAATGCGTGGATGGCGGCCTGTGGGGTGACGTCTGGATATCGACGAATGGCAAAGAAAATCCTGATCGTGGACGACGAGGAGGAGATCCGCGCCGAGCTGGCCGGATACCTCCAGCATAAAGGCTATGAGGTCGAGGAGGCGGCAGACGGGCTCGAGGCCCTGGAGAAGTTCGAAGCGTCGCCGGCGGACGCGGTGATTGGCGACATGAAGATGCCGCGCTGCCCCGGGGACGAGCTGACCCGCCGGCTGCGCGCGGTCGATCCGGATCTTCCGGTCATCATTCTCACCGGCCACTATACCAACGCCGACGTGGAGTCAGCCAGGAAGGCCGGCGCCACGGCGGTCCTGAAAAAACCGGCCCGGCTCTCCGAACTTCGCCGACTCCTGGAACACCTCACCGAAGCACCTGAAGGGTGATGCGACCTGGTACACTGCGCCCGGCGGAAGGGATTGTCTTAACGTTTGCGCGCGGGCCAAGGCAGATAGAAGTGCCGAATCCAGCCTCAGGAAGTCGGGAACGCCTCTGACATTCGGCACCAGACGGTAATCACCTCGCCCTCCCTTACCCAACCCACGAAATAAACCCATCAAGTATCTCTCAGCACTTCCCCATGTGGGAAGTGTTATGAGTGCGTATTGTCGCAAACTGTAAAACCTTTTGACAAATAAATACAAATCTATTCAGAAACTATACGCATGCACATAATTACGATACTTGT
>JACZXZ010000100.1 GCA_022571365.1 Pseudomonadota bacterium
TGAGTGTGGACGACGTCGCCAAAAGGCTTATGGATTATGGGTTCCACGCGCCGACGATGTCCTGGCCCGTCGCCGGGACGGTGATGATCGAGCCCACCGAAAGCGAGTCCAAGCGGGAGCTGGACCGATTTTGCGACGCCTTGATCTCGATCCGCCAAGAGGTGCGCGAGATCGAGGATGGGCGAAGCGACCCTCAGGACAATCCCTTGAAGAACGCCCCTCACACGCTCGACGATCTTGCCGCGCCGGATTGGAAACACCCGTACTCGAGGGAGCAAGCCGTTTTCCCGCTGCCGTGGGTCAGGGAGCAGAAATACTGGCCGCCCGTGAACCGTGTCGACAACGCTTACGGCGACCGTCATTTGGTCTGCTCTTGCTTGCCCGTGGAGAGCTACGGCGAGGCCGCCGAGTAGCTCTCTTGGGCTCCTGCTAGAAGGCGAAATAACCACGGGCGGCTCACAGTCTCGGGCCGGCTAAGGACGTTTCGAGCGGCGCATCGGCCTGTTCGCGCGTCCCCGCCTCCACCGGCGGGCCGGGCGCCGGCGACTGAGGCGACTCGCGGGCGACATCGTCTCGGGCGTCAACGACCTTGAGGCGGCTCCAAGGACCGAGGCTGTCGCGAAAAACCCCTCGGCCGGACGGCGAGGGGTTTCAAGCTGAACCCGGGCCCCGAAAGGCTGATCCGCTTTCCTAATGGAGCTTCTTCGGCAGCTCCTTGATGGCCTTGTCGGTGAGCGCGCCGGCCCGCTCCTCGTCGAGGGATTCGGAGAGCAATTTGCGGGTCGCGGCGACGGCGATGGTGATGGCTATGTCCTGGACCTCCTCGACGGCCTGGGCCTCGGCCTGGGCGATCCGGTCCATGGCCTGGGCTTCCCGCCGCTTGAGCGTCGCCTCCAAGTCCCGGGCGGCGTGCGCGCGGTGTCGGTCCGCCTCTTCGCGGGCGCGGGCCACGATCTCATCCGCCTCCTTGAGCGCCTGGCGCTGCTTGCGCTGGTATTCGGCGAGGGTGTGCTGGGCGTCCTCGCGCAGGCGCTGGGCCTCGTCCAGCTCGGCTCTGATCTTCTCGGCGCGCCGGTCGAGCGCCCCGAGGAGGATCCGCTTCATCGGCCTGAACGCCCCGGTGACGAAAAGCACGAAGGCGACGGCGACCCAGAACTCCGCCGATTCAAACATCACTCCTCATCCCCCATAGCCGCGTCGATCGCCTTACGGAGCGCCGGCTCGCCCACGTTGACGCCGATCAGCCGGGCCGTCGCTGCCTGCGCCGCCTCGGCGGCGACGGCGGCGATATTCTTGAGCGCCTGCTGCTTGGCCCGGGCGATGCGCGCCTCGGCGGCCGCAGTCTCGGCTTTCAGCCTGGCGACGAGATCGGCCTGCCGCGCCGAGGTCTCGGCGGCGAGTTGCTCGGCGGCCGCGCGCAGCTCGGCCTGGGCCCTGGCGTGGGCCTCGGCGAGCGAGGCCTCATAGGCCGCCAGCGCCTGAGCCGCTTCCTCCTTCAACGCGCTGGCCCGGTCGAGATCGTCGTCGATCCGACTCCGCCGCGCTTCCAGCACCGCGGCGATCCTGGGCAGCGCCACCTTCCACATGAGCAGGTAAAGGACGATGAAGCAGATCACCAGCCAGACAATCTGAGTCGGAAAGGTGGACGAGTCCAACTGTGGCATGGCGTGCTTCTCCTGGGTCCGAGCGGGCGGCCGAGGGGTGCCGGTCCCTCAAGCGGGTGCCGGGCTCAGGCGAACAGAATGAGGAAGGAGATCAATAGCGCGTACAGCGCCACCGCTTCGACCAGGGCGAACCCCAGCATGCTTAAGGGAAACACCTGGGCCCGGGCGGCCGGGTTGCGCGCGATCGCCCCGATCAGCGAGGCGAAAATGCTACCGATACCGACGCCCACACCGGCAAGGCCGATAACGGCGAGGCCAGCTCCGATCAGCCTGGCGGCATCTGTTTCCATGGTCTTGGTTCCCTATCTAACGGTTGGATTGAACGGGCGGGGTGGCGGATCGCCACGCTAGTGTAGGTGAATGGTGTCGTTCAGGTAAAGACAGGTCAAAATTGTGAACACGTAAGCCTGGAGGAAGGCGATCAGAACCTCGAAGCCGGTCAGCGCCACGTCCACCAACAGCGGCGCCCAGCCGCCGAACAGGCCCAGGATCACCACGAACCCGGCGAACACCTTCATCATGGTGTGCCCCGCCATCATGTTGGCGAACAGACGAATGGAAAGACTCACCGGCCGGGACAGATATGACAGGATCTCGATCGGTATCATCAGCGGCATCATGGCGATCGGCACTCCTTGCGGCATGAAGAAGGCGAAGAAGCGCAGGCCGTGACGTACGATGCCCACGATGGTTATGCCGAGGAACACGGTGAGCGCCAGGGTTACGGTGACGATGATGTGGCTGGTGTAGGTGAAGCTGTAGGGGATCAGCCCCAGCATGTTGCCGAACAGGATGAACATGAAGAGCGTGAAGATGAACGGAAAGAACCGCCGCCCCTCTTGACCCACGTTGTCGCGGATCATGTTGGCGATGAACTCGTAGGCGAGTTCCGCCAGGGACTGCCAGCGCCCCGGCACCAGGGCGCGGCGGCGGACGCTCAAGGTGAGAAACAGAGTGACCAGCGTGATCGCGATCACCATCCACAGGGACGAGTTGGTGAACGACACGTCCACTCCGCCGATCTCGATCGGAATCAGCCTGTGGATTTCGAACTGCTCCAGGGGGTTAAGCTGTTCCGCTCCTGCCACGCCGTCCCCCGCTCAGTCCTTTTCCTCTTCGTCCGCCGGCCGGTCTTCACCGGCCTCTTGACTGCGATAGCCAACGGCCAGGCCAAGCCGGTTCACCGTGCGGTAGACGTTCATGATGCCGGCCCCCGCGCCGAGAAACAAGAACACCACCAGAAACCATGGCGCGGTTCCCAGCCAGCGGTCCAGCAGCCAGCCGATTCCGACCCCCACAATCAACGCCGAAACCAGCTCGGTACCGATGCGGAAGGCGAGGCCGAGACCGGTTCGATGGGCGATGGCCTTGCCCTCCCCAGCTTCGCCCGGACGAGCTTTCCTGGCGCGGGCCTCCTTGAGGCGGGCATCGAGGTCGTCCAGTGAAGGGGAATCGCCCTTCTTCATGGGCTCGAGCTAGCTACACCCCCCCTGACCCGGCCGCGGCGGCGCTAAAACGCGCGGCACCATAGGGGCTGGCCCTACCCCTGTCAAGGTCGAAGGGGTAGGGGTTAACTGTTTGAAAATACGACAAAATATCTGTTTGTCAGGCGCTTTCGCTGAGGCGTTCGGCGCCCTGCAGATCGACCGAGACCAACTGGGAGACGCCGCGCTCCGGCATGGTCACGCCGAACAGCCGGTCCATGCGCGCCATGGTCATGCGGTGGTGGGTGACGAGCAGGAACCGGGTCTTGGAGTGATGTGCGATCTCCTCGATCAGGGCGCAGAAGCGGTCGACGTTGGCGTCGTCGAGCGGCGCGTCGACTTCGTCGAGGACGCAGACCGGCGCCGGATTGGTGAGAAACACGGCGAATATGAGGGCGATGGCGGCCAACGCCTGCTCGCCGCCGGACAACAGCGAAATCACCTGCAGCCGTTTGCCGGGCGGGCTCGCCATGATCTCCAGCCCGGCATCGAGCGGGTCCTCCGCCTCGGTCAGCCGCAGATGCGCCCGTCCACCGCCGAACAGCCGTACGAAGAGCTCCTGGAAATGCCGGTTCACGGCGTCGTATGAGGCGAGCAGGCGCTCCCGCCCCTCGCGGTCGAGTTCCGCGATCCCCCGGCGCAGCCGGGCGATGGCCTGAACCAAGTCGTCGTGCTCGGATTGGAGCACCTCGGTCTTCTCCCGGACCTCGGTCGCTTCCTGCTCCGCGCGCAGGTTGACCGCCCCCATGTTCTCCCGTTCCCGGATGAGCTGCTCGAGCCGCCGTTCCACGGCCTCGAGCTCGGGCAGCTGGTCGTCGGGCTTGACGCCTGCGTGCGTGAGCGCTTCGGCGGGCGGGCAGCCTAGCCGTTCGGCGCTGCGCTCGGCGACCGCTTCGCGGCTCGACTCGGCCTGGGCCACCACGGCCTCGCGGCGCACCCGTTCCTCGCGCGCCGCAGCCAGCTCAGCCTCGATCGACTTGAGACTTTTGTCGGCCTCGGCCAGCCGCCTCTCCCCCTTCGCGAGCCTGTCGGCGGCGCGCCTGCGCTTGCGCTCCGCGGCCTCGAGCCGGTCC
>JACZXZ010000049.1 GCA_022571365.1 Pseudomonadota bacterium
GCGCGGGCGGGCGGCCGAGGCCCGCGTGCGAGCTATGGACTTATCCGATTATCGAGTCCTTGCCTTCGCCACCCACGGCTTGGTCGCGGGCCAGCTGAGCGGCTTGGCCGAGCCGGCGCTGGTGCTGACCCCGCCGGCCGAGGGCAGCGAGGGCGATGACGGCCTGCTGACCGCGAGCGAGGTCGCGTTGCTCAAGCTCGACGCCGATTGGGTCATCCTGTCGGCCTGCAACACCGCGGCGGCCGACGGCACGCCCGGGGCCGAGGGCCTCTCAGGCCTGGCCAGGGCGTTCTTCTACGCCGGCAGCCGGGCGTTGCTCGTCTCCCACTGGCCGGTGTTCTCGGACCCGGCCGTGGCGCTGACCACGCGTATGTTCGCCGAAGCGTCGGATCACCCGGAAATCGGCCGGGCCGAGGCCCTGCGCCGGTCTATGGTCGTGCTGATGGAGGACCCGGAAAACCCCAACTACGCCCACCCCATGTTCTGGGCCCCCTTCATCGTCGTCGGCGAGGGCGGGGCCTTTAAAAGTTTGTGAGCGGGTACGTCTTGCTGAAACCAGCCTTTTGGGAGACGGTCGATCGGGAGGGGCGGTGCCTCTTTGTGCCATCCGAAGGGCCGCGGCGGACAAGATGTTGTAGCGCCCGGACGGCTACTCCAGCTTTTCCAATAGCCTCAGAGCCTGTCGAGTGCAGCCATGCTCGGCCATCCAGGCGATTCGATGAGCCGAGCTAGGCAGGTCCGCCGGCACGCGGTGGAGCACGACCTTGGTGAGACATCGCTGTCAAGGCGGATCAGATAGGTGACTCCCTCCGCCGGCGCCAGGTCCTCCGGCCAGGGCATCGTCGCTGCGCCCTCGGGCCAAAAGGCTTCAACCGGGGCCTGGACAGAGCCGCTCCCCGGCCGGATAGTAAGGAGGCTGGGCCTCTTGGTATTCTCTCGCCAGAGGCGCAGTGGCTGGCCCGCCGGGACGCAATGACTGCCTGAGGCGCCGAGCACGACGGCGAAGGGATCTTCCGGCACGCTCTCAGGACCCCCACGGGTCCCGCCGAGCGAAGCAATGCTCGCATTTTGAGAGCTTACGAGGTCCGACAGAGCGGCAAACAGCTCCCTGTCATCGGTGCCGGCACCGCCGCCGGGCGGCCCGTGAAAGGGACCGTCCAGGGTCACTGTTTTGCCATCCGGCGCGATGAGCGTGACGCGGGCTCCCTCCGGCAGGCTCAGCGGCTCGTCGCCGTCGATGATCGCGCCGCGCGCCAACCCCGGCGCCGTCGAGGCGGCGACGAAGAACTGCGCCGCCAAGGCGGGGTCTGCCATGGCGAAGAAGACGGCCGCCGTAAGGGCGACGACGCTGGAGACTAGCCGGGTCATTTTTCCTCCAGCTCAATCCTAGCAGATGTGGCGCCTTCGTCGAGGCGGCGTAGGTGAAACGCGATCAGGCCGTCATCGGGATGCGATTCGGCAAGCCGTGCGAAGGCTTCCCTCGCCTCGGTCTTGCCGGCCGCCATGGTCTCGTAGGCCGCTCGATACCGGGCCTCCTCAGCGCTCGCCGCCTGGTCCGCGGAGATCGGCTCGAAGGCGGCAATCCCGACGCTCTTGCCCTTCAGCACGAGCTCGCCCACCGGACGCATCGGCACATCCTGTGTTGCGGCTGCGGTCGCGGCGCTAATGCAGAGCCGCGTTCCGAGATGCTTGTTGGCCGACTCGAGGCGGGCGGCGGTGTTCACCGTATCCCCAATCGCGGTGTAATCGAACCGAGCGCTTCCCCCCACATTGCCGACGATCGCCGGACCCGAATGCACGCCGATCCGGGTGAGCTCGACCTCGTGCTCCGCATGGGCCCGGCGGAAGGCTTCGGCGAAGGAGTCGAGCGCGAGCGCGCAGGCAACGGCTCGGGCGGCGTGATCCGGTTGGCGGCCCGGCGCCCCAAAGAAGGCGACGACGGCGTCGCCGATGAATTTGTCGATCGTGCCGCCGTGCTCGAGCACGATGCGGCTCATGCCGTCGAGATATTCGTTGAGAAGCGGCATGAGCACCTCCGGCGGCAACCGTTCCGAGAGTTTGGTGAAGCCGGCGATGTCCGTGAATATGAGGGTTATCTCCCGCCGTTCGCCACCCAGGACCAGCCGCTCCGGCTCGTTCATGAGCTGCGTCACCAGGGCCGGCGGGACGTAATGGGCGAAGGCGTTCCGAATGAACCGCTTCGCCTTCGCCGCCGCGTAGCCCAGCGTCGCGCTGGAGACACCGTAGGCGGCGAGCAGACCGAAGCTGGGAAGGGCAAGGGGCATGATCGGACCTCCCCGGTGGTATAGGATGAAGCCGCCGGACCAGACGGCGATGATCACACCGGCGGCTACCGCGAGCCGCGCCGCGATCGGGATATGCAAGGTCGCGAGGCCCACACCGGCGGCCGCGAGCACCAGGGCGAACAGCACCTCGATTGGCAGCCCGATCTCGGCCGGCGCCGGCCTTCGAGCAGCTGGGCCAGCACATGGGCGTGGATAAGCACCCCCGGCATCACGTCGGGCGCCCGCGGGTCGGCGGCAAAGGGCGTGCGGTGGCGGTCGCCCTGCGGCAGGTCGGCTCCGATCAGCACGATCCGATCCTCAAGCCAGCCTTTGACCAGGCTCGGGTCGGCATCGCTGTACTCCACCACGAGCTGCGCCGGTAACACCTGGAACGCGTCGCTTCCGTCGGTGGGCCGGGCGCGCCAGGCGACGGCGAAGTCGTGATCGGGTCCCTCTGTGCCGACGGCTTCGGCCAGCGCCGCCGGGAAGCTCGGCACCGAACTTTTCGGCAGTGCAGCGAGTTGCCGCCGCACGACCCCATCGGCGTCCTTGATGAGGTTGGTGAACCCAGGCCGGGCACCGGAGGCGGCGATGAACCCGTTGAGATAGTCCTGCTGGGCTTCAGTGAGGCCCGCGGTATCATCGGCCCAGGCGACGACGACGGGGCCCGGGAATCCCGCGATGGCTTCGGCTAAGGCCGTGTCCTTCTCGACTTCGCTCGCCTGGTCGAAAAGAATGTCCAGGCCCACGGCGCGGACCTCGGCTTGCTCAAGCGCCGCGAGCAGCTTGGCGAGAAAGCCTCGGTCGACGGGCGAGCGATAGGGGAAGAGCGCGAGGGTGTCCTCCGTGATCGTCAAGACGGCGATCTCGCGATCCTGAGTCGCCGGCGCCGGGGTCAACAGGGCGATCCGCAGATCCGCGAGCCAAGCCTCGGCCGCCGCGGCAAAAGGCAGTAGCCGGGGTGCTGCCAGCACCGTGAGGGTAACCGCCAAGCCGATGGCAACAAGCCTGGCGCCCTGACGTTTGGTTTCGCGGCTGGTCAAGTCGCACGCTCCGGAAGTTACCGCCTAACCGCCGGCAGACCGACCCTGAGCCGCTCGACCGAGGGGACAAGCGCCATAGACCGAGGACGGCAGGCCTTCGCTCTTGAACAGGTCATGGGTGGCCAGCCAGGGGGCTCCATAGGGACCGCCAGTGGCGTGAGCGTGAGGAGGCTTCCCCAAAGAGGCTTATCCCCCCGGCCCTCCACCAGCCGCAGGCTGCTCAGCACCGCGAGGGCCAGCCTCGCGCCTACCGAGCGCACGGCCGCGGGGAGACCGCGTGGTCTCCGCTTCATCAACTGGCCTTTCCCATGATGCCGATGGCGCGAGTTTACCTTTTTACCTGCTGCGGCAACAAGAATTAGAGGCCGCGGCAACAAGAATGAGAGGCGGCGCCCCGCCCCGGGAGACCGGAAGCAGCAGCGAGATCACAGACGCTCGGCCCGCGCCGGGGCGATTCAGGCCAAGCACGCCTTGGATGACCCGCAGCGCCAGAGCTTCCTCGATTGGCTTCTCAGAGATTAAGCAGCGCGGCGATGAGGCGGCGATCCATGCCGCCATGCGGGCCGATGAGTTGCTTGACGCCGGCACCATAGTAGGGCCAGACGATAGTAGGGCCAGACGGTGCTGGCCTTTAGCTCCCCGAACAACGCATCCCGCGCCGACGGTCCTTAAATTAAGCCTGTTCGGTATTAAGCCTGTTCGGTGGCTCCGCCCGAGATCACCCCGCTTGCGCCATGTAGCCGCGCCGAGTCCCATGGCGGACCGCCAGGAAAGCCTTACCCATTGATCCCCGGCCGCCGCGATGCGATAATTTTGGCCATATCGGAATTCTTGGACCGGATATGTCATCGGATATGTCCTTGTCAGAAGTTTTCGAATCGCCTGGGGCGCTTGAAGCCGGGTCGAGCCGCAGCCGCTGTCGTTCGCGCCTCACTTGGTTCGACGGCTTTCTCGGGAGGGCCAAAGGTCTGAAGGTGAAAACGCTCGCTTCCCTTTTATTCATCGGGGTTCTGCTGTTGGCGGCCGCCGCGCAGACGGTGGCGGCCACGGAACACGACCTTTCCGGCTCCCCCTACGAGGTCCATGGGTTAACCCAGCTCTTTTCCGGCAGCACCGTATATACCAAGCTCAAAACCCGTCGGGGTTCGCTCGGCATGATGTGGAAATTCAAGCCCGCGGGCGAGGCCGAAGGATCAGTCACCGGGCCGCTTGGAAAAGTGCACCGCTTCGAAGGCAAGTGGTGGGTGGAGAACGACAAGTTTTGCACTGAGTTTGAGTCGGTCATAGGTGGAATAGAGATCGAGCAGGGCTGCTATCCGATCGAACTCAAAGGAAGCAAAGTCAAAGCGGTTCGCCCCGATGGTAAGCTGGCCTGGGAGGGAACACTTTCGACTCCCTCAACAACAGTGGAGATCGGACCCCGGGACACCGAGCTTCCGATCATCCGGGTCGAAGCCCCGGATGAAGTCGATATCGGCGAGGGGACGTTCCGCATTTCCGGGCTGGTCGGCGACGACGGCAGCCCGCCCAGGCTCAAGGTGAATGGCGAGCCGGCGCCGCTGTTCCGGCCGAGCGCTGACGATCCAAAGATCGCTGAGCACACCCTGGCCTTCAACGTGGAAATGTCAGCCCGCGAGCCGGGAGAGCAGCGGGTGGTGGTCGAGGCCTGCGACGCGAGCGGCAACTGCGTCGCCGAGCAAGTTGTCGTGCGTGTGGTGGGAACGCCGGAAGAGACGGAGATGGCCGAGGCCCAGCCGACCCTGCAGCCTGCACCCGAAATACAGCCCATCCAAAAAGCCGATGAGCCAGAGCTTTTCACCCTGGACGAGCTGGTCGCGAAGCTCGAAGAGAAGGACCTGTTGAAGAAGGATCAGGATACCGAGCTGCCGGTCATCCGGCTGTCCGCGCCCGGCGCGGTCGAGGTCGGGGAAAAGCCTTTCCTCATCGCCGGCTTGGTCGGCGACGATGGCAGCCCGCCGCGGCTGAAAGTGAACGGCGAGGCCGCGCCGCTGTTTAATCCGCGTTCGGGAGATGTGGCACTGGCCAAATACACCATGGCCTTCCGCCTGGATCTGGACGTGCGGGAGGCCGGGGAGAAGCGCCTAATCCTGGAGGCCTGCGACGCGGCCGGCAACTGCGTTGCCGAGGAAGTCGTCGTCCAGGTGGTGGTGGCCAACCAGCCGAGCTTCAAGGGGCGCAACTACGCCCTCATCATCGGCAACGACGATTACGAGTACCTGCCGGACCTCAAGACCGCAGTCAACGACGCCACCGCGCTCGCCGAGCTGTTGAAAGGCGACTATGCCTTCGAGGACGATGAGGTCAGCCTCCTGATCAACGCCGATCGGCGGACGATCCTGAACGAGTTGATAAGGTTGCGAGACAGGCTGGAGTTTGACGACCGTCTGCTGCTCTACTACGGCGGTCACGGCCAAATAGACTATTCAGCCGATGCCGGTTTCTGGCAACCGGTCGACGCCGAGCCGGACCGTGACTACACCTGGATCTCCAACGACGAGATAAGACGGTATCTCAAAGGGATGGCAGCCAAGCACGTGCTGGTGGTCGCCGACTCCTGCTTCTCGGGCACGCTGATCCGCGCCGGGTCACCTTACCCGAATGTCGACCAGGACCGGTTCTTCGCGGAGATCGACAGCCACATCTCGCGCAAGGCCATCACCTCGGGCGGCACCGAGCCGGTGGCCGACTCGGGCTCCGGCGGGCATTCGGTGTTCGCTTACTACCTGTTGAAGGCGCTAAGAGAGAACACGCAGCCTTACGTCACCTCGTTCGAGCTGTTCAATGGCTTGGTTAGGGCTGTGACCAACAACTCAGACCAGAAGCCGAGCTACGGCACGGTCAGGGGGGTTGGCGACGAGGGCGCCGGCGACTTCACGTTCATCCGGCGGACCAAGGCCGGTGCGGGCTAGGCACTCGTCCCACGCTCCGGACTGCTCCGCCGTTTCACCCCCAGCCGTCTTGTTCGGGCCATGAGACGCACGACAGATCAAAATCAAACCGTGTCCGGGTCGCCTTTGCGGGGCCCGTCTCGACTCGGACGCACGCAACCTGGTGGGGCCGTAAAGGTTCGGGAGGACGTTCCATGTTCAAGATAAGGCCGATATTGATACTGGCGGCGGGTCTCGTCGTGGGTTCGATGGCGCTGCCGGCGCGCGCCGATGAGGCAGCCGACGCCAACCTCGCGAAGATCAACCTGCCCCCGGGCTTCGAGATCGAGGTCTTTGCCGAGATTCCGCTGGCGCGCGAAATGGCGGTGGTGGAGAGGATGGGGGTGGTCTTCGTCGGCACCTCCGGCGACACGGTCTACGCCGTCGTCGACCGGGACAAGGATCGGGTCGTGGACGAGGTCGTCAAGATCGCCACGGGCCTCGATACGCCCGCCGGCGTCGCGTTCAAGGACGGCTACCTCTTCGTCGCCGCGGCGGACCGGATTCTCCGCTATGTGGTTTCAGAGGTCCGCCCCGGCCAGCGATATCGGGCCCTGGTCATCAATTTCGACCTGCCGAAGGCTCACCCGCCTGGCCGGCGCTATGCCGCCATCGGCCCCGACGGCAAGCTTTACGTCGCCCTCGGCGCACCCTGCAATGTGTGCGAGGTGAGCGGATTCGAGGCCACCATCCTGCGCATGAACCTGGACGGCAGTGAATCCGAGGTCTACGCCCAAGGGGTGCGAAGCGCCGGCGGCATGGACTTCGAACCCGAAACCGGTCAGCTCTTCTTCACGGATAACGGCGTCGACGGCATGGGCGACGATTCGCCGCCCGACGAGCTCAACCACGCGCCTTGGGCCGGCTTTAATTTCGGCTTCCCGTGGTACGCCGGCGGCCGGGTCAAGGCCCCGGGCTACGAGGACGCGACGCCCCCCGGCGACGCGATGATGCCCGTGGTCCGGTTCGGCGCCCATACCACGCCGCTCGGCATCCACTTCTACCGGGGCAAGATGTTCCCCAAGGCGTACCGCCGCGAAAGCGCCTACATCGCCCAGCACGGCTCCCGGGACCGCGCCGAGCCCATCGGCTACCGCATCCTGCAGCTTCACTTCGACGACGGCCGGCCGACCGGCGTGGACGTCTTCGCAGACGGCTGGCTCGAGGGCGGAGAGCCCTGGGGCCGCCCCGTCGACATCAAGGAGCTGGGCGACGGTTCGCTGCTGGTCTCGGACGACCATGCGGGGCTGATCTACCGGATCACCTATACCGGCCCCTAGGCCGGGGTCGGAGGCCCACCGGTCAAGGCCCGTGGCGGACCCGCGCCTTGATCCAACCGCCGTCCATGGTATTGCCCGCCGGCGCGCGCGCGGCGCTCACGTGCTTACCTGGAAAGCTCAAGGGCCTAGCCGATTTCGGCCAGGCCCTTGGTGAGACTGGTGGAGCCGGACGGGATCGAACCGACGACCTCTACAATGCCATTGTAGCGCTCTCCCAACTGAGCTACGGCCCCACAGTGTCATGCCCCCCGAGTGTCATGCCGCCAGAGGTCGTGCCACCGCCGGCGGGGGACAAGGGCGCCCGCCCTAAGGCAGGGCACGGGAGTCGCGTGCGCACGGGAAGTCCAGCAAAATGCGCGCACGGGAAATTCCCACGGGGAAATTAGAGAGTCCTTGAGGCCCCAGGCAAGCGAAAACGACGGCCCCGTGATCTGACCCTCCTCGCGCCCCCGGCCGAGGGCGCAAGGATTGCCGGCGCGCCGGAGGAGGGTAGGGGAGCGCCGCATGTGGCGAAACTTTCCGCCTAACGGTCGCCTTTCTCCTCGACGTTGTCCATCACCTCGGCCATGTCGTCCTCGTCCTCGCCGAGTTCGGCGGCGTCCTCGATCAACTCTCCGGCGGCGACCTTGCCCTTGTCTTTCGTGGGCTCCACGGCTTTGTCCTCCTTCCGGGGCTCGACATCGCCCATTTCGAGATCGGCCTCCGGCTCGGTGGCCTGGGCCTCCAGGGGGACTTTGGCGACCGCCGGCGGCGGCGCGCTCTTTCGGGCCGGGACCGGCCGCGCGCGACGGTTTTTCAGGCAGTCCTCCGGGCTGTAGGTGGCGTGGCATTTCGGACAGGAGATGGGCTTCCGGCCCAGATCGTAGAAGCGCGCGCCGCAGCTCGGGCAGGTGCGCTTGGTCCCCCATTCCCGCTTCATCAACGGTGCTCCTCCTTGAGTATGCCGTCCAGGAAGCCGAACAAGCCAATTGCCATGTTCGCCCGTGCCTGTCAAAAGTAAAATTGCACCAGGAAGGCCCGAGCCGGGCCTGTTGCACGACCCGCCAGATGTGATAGGGAGGGCGTTGCTACGACGCCCGACGCCGTGATTCCATGGATGCCTGTGCTTCGAGGAGAAAGGTGAGGCCGCTCAACTCCGGAACCTGCGGCCCTTTGCGGGGCAAGACCGATCTTCCGGGCGACAAGTCCATCTCCCACCGCGCCCTCATGATCGGGGCCGCCGCCGTCGGCGAGACAACCATCAGCAACCTTCTAGAGGGCGAGGACGTGCTCCACACCGCCGCGGCGCTGAGAGCCCTGGGAGCGGAGATCGCGCGCGATGCGGATGAGCCGGGCCTGTGGCACGTCCACGGCCGCGGCGTCGGCGGCCTGGCCGAGCCCGCCCGGGTGCTCGACCTGGGCAATTCCGGGACCGGAGCGCGCCTCATTATCGGGCTTTTGGCGACCCACCCCTTTGTGAGCTGCCTCACCGGCGACGCCTCGCTGACCGCCCGGCCCATGGGGCGGGTCGCCGAGCCCCTGGAGCGCATGGGAGCGCGGATCGTGGCGCGGTCCGAATGCCGGCTGCCGCTGGCGGTGGTGGGCACCTCCGATCCCGTGCCCATCGAGTACCGCCTGCCGGTTGCTTCCGCGCAGGTGAAGTCCGCGATCCTGCTGGCGGCGCTCAACACGCCGGGGCGATCGACGGTGATCGAGCCGGTGGCCACGCGCGACCACACCGAGCTGATGCTCAGGCATTTCGGCGCGGACCTGGCCGTGGCCGAGCTCGAGGACGGCGCCCGCGCCATCACGCTCACCGGCCAGCCGGAGATCGAGGGCCGGACCGTCCGCGTGCCCGGGGATCTCTCCTCGGCCGCCTTTCCCGCCGTCGCGGCGCTCGTCATACCCGGCTCCGAGATCACCCTTGCCGGCGTCGGGGTCAACCCGCTCAGGGCCGGGCTGATCGAGACCCTGGGCGAAATGGGCGCCGATATCACCATCGCCAATCGCCGGGAGGAAGCGGGTGAGCCGGTGGCCGACATCACGCTCCGGACGAGTGCGCTCCGCGGCGTCGAGGTGCCGGCCGAGCGCGCCCCCAGGATGATCGACGAATATCCCATCCTGGCGGTGGCGGCCGCCTTCGCCGAGGGCACCACCACCATGGGGGGGCTCGCCGAGCTCAGAATCAAGGAGACCGACCGGCTGGGGGCCACCGCCCGGGGGCTTGCGGCCTCGGGCGTCGAGGTCGAGAGGGACGAGGACGCTCTGGTGGTCCATGGCACCGGCGGCGCGCCCGAGGGCGGCGCTGCGATCGAGGCCGGCTACGACCACCGCATCGCCATGGCGTTTCTCGTCCTCGGCATGGCCGCCAAGAAGCCGGTTCGGATCGACGACGGCACCGTCATCGACACCAGCTTCCCCGGCTTCGTGGAGCTCATGAACCGGCTCGGCGGCTCCATCGTGGCGGAAGGAGAGGCCCCATGAGCGCTCGCCGGGTGCCTTGACCGGGGCGATCCGCCCATGAACGCCGGGGGTATCCCATGATCATCGCGATCGACGGGCCGGCCGCGGCCGGCAAGGGCACGCTGGGCCGGCGCCTGGCCGAGCATTTCGGCCTCGCCTATCTGGACACGGGCCTCATATACCGCGCCATCGCTTCCAAGATGTCGCAGCGAGACCTCGATCCCGCCGACCCGGAGGCCGCCGCCGCCGTCGCCCGGACCCTGTCGGCGGAAGACCTGGAGGATCCCGCGTTGCGCGGCGACGAAGCGGCCCAGGCGGCCTCTCAGGTCGCCGCCATTCCGGACGTGCGGGCGGCCGTTCTCGACTTCCAGCGCGACTTCGCCGCCCATCCCCCGGGAGGCGCGCGGGGCGCCGTTCTGGACGGCCGCGATATCGGCACGGTGGTCTGCCCCGGCGCCGACCATAAGCTGTTCGTCACCGCCGACCTGGAAGCCCGCGCCACCCGCAGGTTTCAGGAGTTGCGGGAGCGGGGAGTGGAGAGTATATATGCGCGCGTCCTGGAGGACATGGCCGAACGCGACGCCCGCGACAGCCAGCGTGAGGTGGCACCGCTTGTGCCGGCTATCGATGCTTTCATGCTCGACACCACCGAGCTGGAAGCGGATGCGGCGTTCGCCGCCGCATTGAAATTCATCGCATCGCGGTGCTAAGGCCGGGGGCGGGTGAGCCTTTGCGCGGTCCGCAGGACCACCGCGGGAAGCCGCGGCGCGAAGGTTGGGCTTTGACCGGAACCGCCCGGGGCAACCGCCGGCCGGATCGGGACGATGGGAAATTGAAAGGAAGCTGAATGGCCAAAGAGGCGAGCGCGACGTCCGTCGAGGAGATCCCAACGACCGGCGAGAATTTTGCCGAGCTGCTCCAGGAGTCCCTGAGCTATTCCAAGGGCTTCGAGGGCAGGGTCGTCAAAGGACTCGTGATCGACATCGAGAACGACATGGCGCTGATCGACGTCGGGCTCAAATCCGAGGGGCGGGTGGCGTTGGAGGAATTCGCCCAGCCGGGCCAGACGCCCGAGATCAAGGTCGGCGATGTGGTCGACGTCTATGTCGAGCGTATGGAGGACAAAAACGGCGAGTCGGTGCTGAGTCGGAAAAAGGCCCGCCGGGAGGAGGCGTGGAACCAGCTCGAGGAGTCCTTCCGCGACAACCAGCGCGTCACCGGCGTCATCTTCGGTCGTGTCAAGGGCGGCTATACGGTGGACCTGTCGGGTGCCACGGCGTTCCTGCCGGCAAGCCAGGTGGATGTTCGCCCGGTGCGGGACATCGCGCCGTTCATCGGCTCGCCCCATCAGTTCCAGATCCTCAAGATGGACCGCCAGCGCGGCAACATCGTGGTCTCGCGCCGCGCTGTGCTCGAGGAAGCCCGCACCGCGCAGCGCGCGGAACTGATCGCCGGCCTTAAGGAAGGCCAGGTTATCGATGGCGTGGTCAAGAACATCACCGATTACGGAGCCTTTGTGGACCTCGGCGGCGTCGATGGATTGCTCCACGTCACCGACATCGCATGGCGGCGCATCAACCACCCGAGCGATGCCCTACAGATCGGCCAGACGGTCAAGGTGCAGGTCATCCGCTTCAACCCCGAGACCCAGCGCATCTCCCTCGGCATGAAGCAGCTCCAGCCCGATCCGTGGGAGGGCGTCGAGGCAAAATACCCGGTCGGGACCAGATTTAAGGGGCGGGTGACCAACATTACCGATTACGGCGCCTTCCTCGAGCTCGAGCCCGGGGTCGAGGGCCTGATCCATGTCTCGGAGATGAGCTGGACCAAGAAGAACGTGCACCCCGGCAAGATCGTCTCGACCAGTCAGGAGGTCGAGGTCACGATCCTCGATGTCGACATCCAGAGGCGCCGGGTCAGCCTCAGCATCAAGAAGTGCCTTGAAAACCCTTGGACGGTGTTCGCCGAAGAGTACCCGATCGGGTCCGAACTTGAGGGCGATGTCAAAAACACCACCGAGTTCGGCCTGTTCATCGGTCTTCCGGGCAACATCGACGGCATGGCGCACTTGTCGGATCTGGACTGGAGCCGCCCGGGCGAAGAGGCGATCGCCGACTACAAGAAAGGCCAGCGAGTCAAAGTCAAGGTGCTCGACATCGACCTGGGGAAAGAGCGCGTCAGCCTCGGCATCAAGCAGCTCGCGCTGGATCCCTTCGAGGCGGCCATCGCCGCGCTGAAGAAGGGCGACATCGTCACCTGCACGGTCGCCGCGATTCGCGACGACGGTATCAACGTAACGCTGGCCCAGGGCGCAAACGGTTTCATCCGCAAGGCCGAGCTTTCCCGCGACCGCAGCGAGCAGCGGCCCGACCACCTCGCCGTTGGCGAAAAGGTCGACGCCAAGATCACCTCGATCGACCGCAAAGCCCACAAGATCAACCTGTCGATCAAGGCGCACGAGATCCAGGAGGAAAAGCAAGCCATGGCCCAGTATGGCTCCTCCGACAGCGGCGCCAGCCTTGGCGGCATCCTCGGCGCGGCGATGACCAGGGCCAGGGCGCAGCAAGCCGGTGAGGACGAGGCCGAGTCCGCCCCCGAGGCTAGGGACGAGACCGAGGCCGCCCCCGAGGCCGCCCCCGAAGCCAGGGACGAGACCGGACCCGTCCCCGAGGCCGCCCCCGAGGCCAGGGACGAGGCCGGGCCCGCCCCCGAGTCCGCCCCCGAGGCCGCCCCCGAGGCCAGGGACGAGGCCGAGGCCGCCCCCGAAGCCGGGGACGAGGCCGAAGCGGCCGGGTCGGATGAACCCAAGACGCGGCCCAAGGCGAAAGCCAAAACCAAGGCGAAAGCCAAAACCAAGGCCAAAACCAAGGCCAAAACCAAGACCAAGGCCAAGGCCAAAACCAAGGCCAAGGGTGAGCCTGCCGAGTCAGCCGAGGCCGGGCCCAAGGACAAAGGCTGAGGACGAGGCCGATGCGTGAGATGGTCGCCCACCGCGCCGTGAGCCGCCACCGCCGGCGGGAGAACAATGTCCTTCGACACTGACGCGCTGGTCGACAGACGGCGCCTGAAACGGCATCTGATTGTCTGGCGGGCGGTGGCGGTCGTCGCCCTGGTGGCGCTGGTGGTCGTGGCCGCCGGCCGGATCGCCGGCTTTCCGGAAGGCCGCCATATCGCGCGGCTCACCATTTCCGGGGTTATCGCCGGGGACGCCGCGCGCGACGAGGCGCTCGCCAGGATCGCCACCGACTCCGATGCCGAGGCGCTCATCGTCCACATCGACAGCCCGGGCGGAACAGTGCTCGGCGGTGAAGCCCTGTTCCACGGCCTGCGGGCCGTCGCCGCCGAAAAGCCGGTGGTGGCGGTGATGGACACGGTCGCGACCTCGGCCGGCTACATGACGGCGCTCGGCGCCGATTACATCATCGCCCGCCAGAGCTCGTTGACCGGCTCCATCGGGGTGATCCTGCAGACGACCGATATTACCGGGCTCCTCGAGAAGCTCGGCATTACCACCGAAGCGATCAAAAGCGGGCCCTTGAAGGCGGTGCCCTCGCCGTTCGAGCCGCTGACCGACGAGGCGCGAGAGGTGACCCGCGCGGTGGTGCTCGACATCTTCGACATGTTCGTGGACATGGTCGCCGACCGCCGGGGGCTTACACGCGAGGCAGCGCTGGAGGTGGCCGACGGCCGGATCTTCGCCGGGCGCCAGGCTCTGGCCCACCGGCTGATCGACGCCCTGGGCGGCGAGAGCGAGGCCATCGAGTGGCTCGAGACCAACCGCGGCATCGAGGCCGGACTTCCCGTGCGGGACGTGGAAATCGAGCGCGACTTCAATATCTGGTCCAAAATGGGTTCGGCGCTGATTGGAAAAACGTTTTTGTCTGAGAGACTTAGCCTTGACGGCCTGATCTCTCTCTGGCACCCTAAAGGAGGTTAGTTGGCTCCCCCGGGGTCGACCGACGGCCTAGGCTATCGTTATTCCAGCTATCGTCATTCCAGACCGTCGTCGTTTTAGAAGTGGAGGAGGGGACCGGAATCCTTCGCGATGACTAAGTCGGAGCTGATCCTGCGCCTCGCCGAGCAGAACCCCCATCTATACCAGCGGGACGTCGAGCGCATTGTCTCCACGATTTTCGAGGAAATCACGGCGGCGCTGGCGCGCGGCGACCGGGTCGAGCTCAGGGGCTTCGGGGCCTTCTCGGTCAAACGGCGTGGTCCGCGCGTCGGCCGCAATCCGCGCACCGGCGAGGCGGTCCATGTGGGCGAGAAGTACATCCCGTTTTTCAAGACCGGCAAGGTCCTGCGCGGGCGACTGAATGGCGAGAGGTAGCTGCCCGGAGCCGGGCGGCTGTCGCCGACCGGTGCGCCCGCACCGGCCTTAAACCTCGGATGCGGCCGTCGCCGTGAGAGTCCTCTACCGGATCATCGCGCTCATGGTGGTCGTGGTGGTCGCCCTTTTCGCGATCTCCAACTATGGCGTCGTGACGGTTTCGATCTGGCCCGTGCCCTATGTGCTGGACCTTCCGCTTTACGCCGTGGCGCTCGCGGGGGTTTTCATCGGCTTTGTCGCCGGCTCGGTGCTGACCTGGTTTTCCGGCCATAAATGGCGTCGGGAGGCCCGGGCCAAGGCCCGCGATGCGGAACGGCTCGAACGCGAGCTGGCCGCGCTCGATGAGCGCCAGGCGAGCGCCGAGCCCGAGGCGCCCGCCGCAACCCCGGCCGGCCGTGAGCTCGCCCCCGCCAAGTTTGAATAGGGCTGGAGAGGGCGGGAGGCAGGCCGCGCGATTCGGAACCCCCGCCTGCCCGCCGTACGACTTCGGCAGGCGGGCCCACCGACCGGCCGGACGAAAGAGCCAAGAATCCGTGGCCCTGGGCGATTTGTTGCGGCATCGCGATCTGTGATACAAGCGCGCGGCTCTGCCCGCCCGAGCCGACCATGGAACAGGACCCGGACATGACGCCAGCCGAGCCCGCCCGGCGCATCCTCGTCGCTCTCGACACGGCCGAGGTGGCCGCCGCCTGTGCGCTGGCCGAGCGGCTGAACGGCGCGGTCGGCGGCGTCAAGCTGGGCCTCGAGTTCTTCACCGCGAACGGCTCGCCAGGGGTGGAGGCCGTCGCCGCCACGGGCCAGCCGATCTTCCTCGATCTCAAGTTCCACGACATTCCCACCACCGTGGCCGGGGCGGTGGGCGCGGCGCTGGCCCTCAAACCCTTCATGCTCACGGTCCACGCGGCGGGCGGGCCGGCGATGCTGCGCGCCGCCGTGGACGCGGTCGGGGAGTCCGCCGCCGGGGGTGGACCGACAGGTGGCGATGGGCGCCCGCTGGTCGTGGCGGTCACCGTGTTGACCAGCCTGGGCGAGGATGACCTTCGCCTGATCGGCCAGGACGGGCCGGTGATCGAGCAGGCGGGCCGTCTCGCCGATCTGGCCCGGGGCGCGGGGATCGACGGCGTCGTTTGCTCGCCCCGCGAGGTGGCCGCCCTGCGCGCCCGATGTGGCCCGGATTTCAAGCTGGTGGTGGCCGGCGTCCGCCCCGCCTGGGCGGGCGCCGACGACCAGAAGCGCTTCGCAACGCCCGCCGAGGCGGTGGCCGAAGGCGCCGATTTCCTGGTCATCGGCCGGCCCATTACGGGC
>JACZXZ010000050.1:0-7676 GCA_022571365.1 Pseudomonadota bacterium
CGCCCGCTGGGCGCGGCCGATCCGCCGCTGGCCCGGGGTGAGCACCGGGCCGGGAGGGGCGGTCGTCCGCGTCAAGGGCACCGCCGCCACCCGGTCGTAGCCGCAGACCCGGACGACCTCCTCGACCAGGTCGGCCTCGCCGTCGATGTCGGGCCGCCAGGGCGGCACCGAGGCGGTGATCGCGCCGTCGCGCCCCCCGACCGTGAAGCCCAGCGCCTCGAGGATGCGGCGGCATTCCCCTGCCGGCACCTCGACGCCGCCCAGGCCGGGAACGCGCTCCGGGCGCAGGGTAACCTCACGCCGCCACTCCGGCTCCTCGCCGGCGACGACGACCTCGCTCGCCTCGCCGCCGCAGAGCTCGCGGATCAAGCGGGTGGCGACCGCCGCTCCCCAGATGGCGGAGGTGGGATCCACGCCGCGCTCGAACCGGTACCGGGCGTCGCTGTCGATCTGGAGCCGGCGTCCGGTGGCGGCGGTGCGCACCGGGTCGAACAACGCGACCTCGAGGAACAGATTGACCGTCGCCTCGGTGCAGCCGGAGGCCTCCCCGCCCATGACGCCGCCGATGCCGTGGACGGCCTCCGCGTCCGCGATCACCACCATGTCGGGCTCGAGCTTGTAGGTCCCGCCGTCGAGCGCCAGGATCTCCTCGCCGGGCCGGGCGAAGCGCATCACCAGGTCGCCGGCGAGCTGGTCGGCGTCGAACACGTGGAGCGGCCGGCCGAGATCGTGAGTCACCAGATTGGTGATATCGACCAGCGCGGAAATCGGCCTCAAGCCGATCGCCTTGAGGCGGTCCTGGAGCCAGCGCGGACTGGGGCCGTTCTCGACCCCCCGGAAGCTGCGTCCGACCACCATCGGGCAGGCGCCGCCGGCCCCGGGCGGAAAATCGCGGCGCCATTTGATCGGGCTCTCGAAGGTCCCCTTGACGGGCGCCGCCTGGAGCGGCTTCAGGGTGCCGAGCCCGGCCGCCGCCAGGTCGCGGGCGATGCCGCGCACGCCCAGACAGTCGGGCCGGTTGGGCATGACGGCGACGTCGATGACGGGGTCGTCGAGGCCGAGCGTCGGGGCGAAGGGCTCGCCCACCGGCGCATCGTCGGGGAGCTCGATGATGGCCTCGTGGTCGTCGCTCAACCCCATCTCAAGCTCGGAGCACAGCATGCCCGCCGACTCGACGCCGCGGATCGTGGCTTTCTTCAAGGCCATGCCGGTGCCGGGCAGGGTCAGTCCGGGCCGCGCGAACACCCCTTTCATGCCAGTCCGTGCGTTGGCCGCGCCGCACACCACCTGGACCCTGTCCTGGCCGGTATCGACCAGGCAGACCGTGAGCCGGTCGGCGTCCGGGTGCTTCTCCACCTTCTCGACATAGGCGACGGTGAAGGGCCCGAGCCCCGCGCCCGGGTCGGTCACGCCCTCGACCTCGAGGCCGAGCATGGTGAGCCGGTCGACGATCTCGCCGAGCGCGGCGGCGGTATCCAGATGATCGGCGAGCCAGGAAAGGGTGAGCTTCATCGGCCGGGTCCGGCGATGAGACTCGGCGCATCGAGGGGCGCGAAGCCGTAATGCCGGAGCCAGCGCAAATCCGACTCGAAGAAGGCCCTCAAATCCGGGATGCCGTGTTTCAGCATGGCGATGCGCTCGATCCCCAGGCCGAAGGCGAAGCCTTGGTATGTCGTCGGGTCAATGTCGCAGTTGGCCAGGACCCGCGGGTGGACCATGCCGCAGCCGAGGATCTCGAGCCAGTCATCGCCGGCGCCGATCTTCAACTCCCCACCCTCGCGCGAGCAGCCGATATCCACCTCGGCCGAGGGCTCGGTGAACGGAAAGTAGCTTGGGCGGAAGCGCACGGGCACGTCGTCGACCTCGAAGTAGGCCCGGCAGAACGCGATGAGACAGCCCTTCAAATGGCCCATATGGGTGGTCTCGTCGATGACCAGACCCTCGACCTGGTGGAACATGGGCGTGTGGGTCTGATCGGAGTCCCGGCGGTAGCTGCGCCCCGGCACCAGGATTCTCAGCGGCGGCTTGACCGCCATCATGGTGTGGATCTGCACCGGCGAGGTGTGGGTCCTCAAGAGCATGCGGCTGCCGTCGGTGCGCTCGGGCAGGTAGAAGGTGTCCATCATCTGCCGGGCCGGGTGCTCCGGCGGGATGTTAAGGGCGGTGAAGTTGTGGAAATCGTCTTCGATGTCCGGCCCCTCGGCCACGGTGAAGCCCATCTCGCCGAAGATCTCCAGCACCTCGTCGATGGTCTGGCTGATGGGGTGGATGCAGCCCTCGGCTTCGGGCCGGACCGGCAGGGTGACGTCGATCCGCTCTTGGTCGAGCCGGGCCTCAAGCGCGGCTTCCGAAAGCGCCGCCTTGCGCGCCTCGAGGGCTCGGCTCAAGTCCTCCTTGAGGTCGTTGAGCGCCCGGCCGGCTTCCTTGCGGCGGTCGGCATCGAGGGCGCCCAGCCCCTTCATCAGCTTGGTGAAGCTGCCCTTCCTGCCCAGGGCCGTCACCCGCACCCGTTCGAGATCGTCGAGATCGGCGGCGGCCTCGACGGCGGACATGAGTTCGGCGCGTAGCTGATCGAGGTTTTCCATCACCGTCCCGTGCCCCCCGGATGACCCGGACGCTCAGGGCCCCCGCACGCCATCACCCCTCGAAGGCCGGGGATGGGAGCCGGTCTCAGGCGGCCCCGGCGAGGCCGGCGCGGGCCTGTGCGACCAGTGCCTCGAAGGCCTCCGGTTCGCTCACGGCGAGCTCGGCGAGCACCTTGCGGTCGATGGTGACCCCGGCCTTCTTGATGCCGTCCATGAACGCGCCATAGGTCATGCCGTGCGCCCGCACGCCGGCGTTGATGCGCTGGATCCACAGCGCCCGGAAGTTGCGCTTGCGGGCGCGGCGGTCGCGGTAGGCGTATTGGAGCCCCTTCTCGACCCGTCCGCGGGCGATGCTGTAGGCGCTCTTGGCCCGGCCGCGATAGCCCGACGCCAGGCGAAGCACCTTCTTGTGACGGGCGTGCTTGGTCACGCCCCGCTTGACACGGGCCATAGCCCAGCCTCCTCACCCGTAGGGCATGAATCTCCGGACGATGCGGGAATCGGCCTTGGACATGATCTCGGTGCCGCGGTGCTGCCGCTTCATCTTCTTCGACTTCCTCATGAGGTAGTGACTCTTCTTCGCCGGCTGCATCCGGACCTTGCCCGAGGCGGTCAGCCGGAACCGACTCTTGGTGCTGCTTTTGGTTTTGAGCTTGGGCATTGGTCCGTTCCCTTAAAGGCTTTGGACCCGTGAGAGTCCGGCTTCAAAGATGCGCTGACGGCGGCCTCGGAAAGTCTGTGGAAGGTCCCGACCGCGCCGCCCGGAGGCGAGCCGGGTTATAGCGAGCGAAGCCCGCTAGCGCAAGGGCCGGCGCCGCAGGAGCTTGCTGCCCTAATATCTGGCTTCCTCGACAGACCGCATGATATCTTTGCACCATGTCGAAAGCGTGGGAATGGATCCAAAGTTGCAGCCGCTGTGTTCTCTCTGGCATCCGTCGACTCCGGAATTGGCTGAAACATCCTTTCATCCTCGGCATTATCGTTGGCATTTTCCTGAGCTTCCTCAGCAACTTCTTTCTGGAGTCCTGGCGAGGCAGTCTCGCATGCCGAAACATGGTCGACGGCTTTATCGCGGATATAAAGGCCATGAAGGCGAAAGAGGCTGAGCGACTAGAATCTTGGGATCCACTGATGGACCGTCTTGAAACAGTTGATGCTCGTAAGCAAGAGGGTGGGAGACCTTGGCTCATGCCTGAAGCGATAGAGTCGGGTCGATTCGTCGTATTCGAGCAAAATGCGTCAAAGTTAGGATTTTTGAGCCATCATCTGGCGGAGAACATTGCGAGATTCTATGCTAAATCAGAAAGGTTAAGGGCCGAGATACGTTTGCTTACTGGGCCAACAATTATTGATGCTTCCAGGTCTGATATAAAGTGGCTAAGGAAGGTGAACAAGAAAACCAAAGATGACTGGGATGAGTCTGCAGATCAATTATTGGACAACCTCAGACAAACAGAATGTCCTTGGCAATGGCCATTCTGAATGCGTGGCCATCATAGATGACATTACTCAGCCACTGAGCCTTATAACGGTCCTTCTCGGGGGAGAAACTAAGATACAGCCTGGAGTGTGACGTGTTTCAAGGATCGCTTTTTACCAGGGATTTTTTGGAAGAGGGCATAACCGAAGCTCGACAATGGCGTGAATTCGACGACGCTGAGCTCGAGAAATTCGGGAGAGCCGTCCGAAATATTTACGCCAATTTCCCGGTCGAAGGCACCGCCAACGAAGCTCAGACCGAGGATGACATCATTCTGAAGGTATTGGGCGCCTTAGGATGGGACCAATACCTTCGGCAGCAGACGGCTGCCAGGAAGCGCCGCACGGATGTCCCCGACATCCTTCTTTTCGCCGATGCCGGAGCCAAGGCCAAGGCGAACGCCGAGCAACAGGAGGCGGACCGCTATAAGCACGGCCTCTCATTTGTTGAATCCAAGGCATGGCAACTACGATTGGACCGCGCCAGCGAAGAGAGCGACGGACTGAAGGAAGTCCCTTCCACCCAAATGTTGCGCTACCTGAGCCTCGTCGAGGTCCAGTCAAACAGGCGAATCCAGTGGGGCACTTTAGCCAACGGCCGGCATTGGCGACTTTACTTCCAAGGAGCACGGTCGCGTTCCGAGGACTTCCTTGAGCTCGACTTGCCCATCATCGCCGGCATCGAGGGTATCCCGGCCGGTCTTTTCACGCCGAAACCCGAGGAGCAGCATCATTGGCTCAAGATTTTCTACCTGATGTTCCGGCAATCCGCTTTCCTGCCGGAAACGATAGACGGCAGGACTTTCCACGGCATTTGCCTTGATGAAGGGAAGCTATGGGAAGAGCAGGTCGCGCAAGACCTGAGCGAGGTGGTCTTCGAAACGGTCTTCCCGGACCTCGTGCGCGGTTTGGCTGCAGGCGACCCGAATCGGCCCGCCGAACTCGACCCCGCCTATCTCGGCGAATTACGCGACGCCGTTATGACGCTCTTGTATCGGCTGCTTTTCGTGCTCTATGCCGAGGACCGCAACCTGCTGCCGCCGGGTGATACTAAGTATGACGACTATAGTCTGCGGAAGATTCGCATTGAGATCGGCGAAAGATGCGACACCGACGATGTGTTGAGTAAGGATCTCGATAACTATTACCAGCACGCCCGTAACCTGTTCCGAGCCATCAATAACGGCGAGCCGTCCCTGGGCCTGCCGCCTTACAACGGCGGCCTGTTCGACCCTGTAAGGACCCCGTTGCTCGAACGCGCAAGACTGCCCGACGCGGTGTTCGCGCGCGCGATCGACAGCCTCTCGCGCCGGGCGAGCAAGGATCGTCCAAGATGGATTAACTACCGTGACCTCTCAGTGCAGCACCTCGGCTCTATCTACGAGCGCCTACTTCAGTACGAAGTCGTTCAGGACGATACCGGCGGGATCGGGATTCGGCCCAACATCTTCGCACGAAAAGTCACCGGCAGCTTCTACACACACGATGACTTGGTGGGCCTGATCCTGGAGCGCGCAGTCGGTCCGCTGCTGGATAAGCGGCTTACAGACTTCCGGGACAAGATTCGGGAGCTCGGCAAGCTAACAAGGCCGAAGGCCGAGCGCTTGAGCCAGCTGAGCGACGACGATCCGGCGACCCGGATGCTGGACATCAAGGTCTGTGATCCGGCGATGGGCAGCAGCCATTTCCTGGTCTCGCTGGTCGATTATCTGGCGGACAGGGTTCTGGAGGCGGTGGCGGAGGCCGAACAGAGCGTTCCTTGGGCCGACGAGGACGCGCCGTATGTGTCGCCACTGACGGATCGAATTGGCGCTATCCGGGCTCGCATCTTGGATCAAGCCAAGAAGCAAAGCTGGGTTATCGACGAGAGTCAGCTCGACGACCGCCATATCGTCCGCCGCATGATCCTCAAGCGGGTGATCTACGGGGTGGACAAGAATCCGATGGCGGTGGAGCTCGCCAAGGTCTCCCTGTGGCTGCATACCTTCACGGTCGGCGCGCCGCTTTCGTTCCTCGACCATCATTTGCGGACCGGAAACTCGCTTTTCGGCGAGTGGATACGTCCTGTCGAAGATGAACTGCACAAACGGTACTCATTGCTAATCCGCCGCAATGTGGCGCAGGCGAAGAACGCCGCCAAAGGCATGGGAATCATCGAGGAGAAGACGGATGCCGATATCGCGGAGGTGCGCGCGTCATCCGAGACTTTTGCCGGCGTGACGCGCGATACCGAGCCGTTGTCGAAGTTTTTCGATTTCTATCACGCGCTGCGTTGGTCAGAGCCTAGATCGAGTGACGACAAAGCCGAACATGCCCTTGACGCCCTTTTCGACGGATCATTCGGCGACCCGTTTCAAGTGATATCAGGGCGCGTCAAATTGGCTGCGGATGAGGTCGAGGAAAGTAGGCGTGAGCTTTTTCAACTCGAACCTGAGCAGTTCAAACTGCTCGCCAAGCGAAGGGGCGAAACAGAATCGCTTCCCGAGGCGCAAAGACTGCTGAGTGATGCCCGCGCTTTGGCGGAGGAGGAGGAATTTTTCCACTGGGAGGTGGCTTTCCCCGGCGTGTGGGGGGATTGGAAAAGCAAAACGCCGAGAGGAGGATTCGATGCTGTCATTGGCAATCCGCCGTGGGATCGGATCAAGCTCCAAGAGGTCGAGTGGTTTGAAGCACGCAAAACCGAAATCGCTCATGCGCAGCGCGCCGCCGACCGGAAGCGGATGATCCAGGAACTCCGGAAGCACGAAGACCCGCTTTGGCGGGACTACGAGAAAGCGCGCGACCGAGCCAAGGCTGCGGCCCACGTCGCGCGGGCTTCTGGCGAATACCCGTTGTTATCGCACGGCGATATCAATATTTACGCCCTGTTCGTCGAGCGTGCTCATCGGCTAGTCAGACCCGAAGGGATTGTGGGTCTGCTGCTGCCTTCCGGCATCGCCTCGGACAAAAGCGCCAGCAAGTTCTTCCAGACAATCGCTACCAAAGGTCGCCTAGCGGCATTGCTTGATTTCGAGAATCGGCGGATCGACAAGCCGCACTTCTTCCCCGACGTGGATAGCCGCTTCAAGTTCTGCGTTTACGTGGCGGGCAACGAGGCAGGCAGATTCGACAAAGCGGAATGCGCCTTCTTTCTGCACGATGTGGCGGAACTTAAGGAACCGGGCCGTGCCTTCACCCTGGACGCAGCGGATTTTGAGGCCGTGAACCCGAACACCGGAACGGCGCCGGTTTTCCGCACAAAGCGGGACGCCGAAATCACAACGGCGATTTATCGACGCGTGCCTGTCCTGGTGGATCGGCGCGAAGACCCGCCAAAAAAGGTTTGGCCGGTGCGCTATGTGCGCATGTTCGACATGACCAACGACTCCGGCCTGTTTCGCACGCGCCAGGAGATTGAGGAGCAGGAAGGGGCCTATCCTATCGGCGGCAACAGGTTCGACAGTCCGGCGGGGGAGTGGGTACCGCTATACGAGGGCAAGATGATTTGGCACTTTGATCATCACGCTGCATCGATTGTCGTAAACCCAGAAAATCAATATCGTCCCGCATATCCACAGACAACTACACTAGAAGAACACAGTGATCCCAATTTCGTTCCCCGTCCTCAATTTT
>JACZXZ010000050.1:7686-14976 GCA_022571365.1 Pseudomonadota bacterium
GCACGATTTATCAGTTTGACCACCGAGCGGCCTCGGTGCAGTACAATCCGAATAGCCTTCACAACCCTTTCGTTACGGTCGAGACGACCGTCACAGAGCATCAGAAGCCAGAGTTTGCTCCCGGTCCGCACTTTTGGGTCGCGACATCGGAAGTGGAATGGCCTGAAGATCTCCGATGGTGTATTGCGTTTCGAGACATCGCGCGAGTGACTGACGCGCGCACGGTCATTGCGGCGGCAGTGCCATACTGTGGTGCGGGCAATACGCTCCCGCTCCTCGTGCCGGTCCTCTCGGACGCGCGACGCGTAGAAAGCGTAGGGGCAAGCGCGATCGACATCGCGCCGGACTGCAGACGATGCGATTCACGCGTACCTGTCTTATGCGTCTTTGTTGCTGGCGAACCTAAATTCGCTTGTTCTTGACTACATTGCCCGGCAGAAGGTCCAAAGTACGCATCTCAACTGGTACATCGTGGAACAGCTTCCCGTATTGCTGGAGGAGGTCTACTCCCACAACTTTGGCAAACGCGACGCGGGATCGCTCGTGCGCGAGGAGGTGCTAAAGCTCACCTACACCGCACACGACATAGAGCCCTTTGCTCGCGACATGGGCTATGACGGCCCGCCCTTCATTTGGGACGAGGACGATCGGCGGCACAGTCGCGCCCGTCTGGATGCGCTATTTTTCCTGCTTTACGGCATCGACCGGGACGACGCAGCCTATATCCTCGACACTTTCCCCATTGTCCGCAAGCGGGACGAAAAAGCCTTCGGAAGATACGTGAGCAAGGAGCTTACCCTCGCCTACATGAGCGCGTTCGAGGCGGGCGACACCGAGTCGCGCATATCACTGTGAAATCCTGAGATTAGACAGGGTAGCGTCGCCCGCCGTGCGGCGGCTGCGCCGGCCCGTCGGACCCGCGGTCTTGCAAAAACTGCCTAGCCCTGATCGGTCGCCTGTCGGTGCCGAACCGTGAGCCGCACGCACCAGCGCGGCACGGCCGTCGGCTTTACCGGGGCGAGATGACCATGGTCATCTGGCGGCCTTCCATCTTGGGACGCTGTTCGACCTTGGCGAGCTCCTCGAGGTCGTCGCGCACCCGGTCCAGCACCTTCATGCCCAGCTCCGTGTGCGTCATCTCGCGCCCGCGGAAGCGAAGCGTAACCTTGACCTTGTCACCCTCGCCGAGGAACTTCACCATGCTGCGCATCTTTACCTCGTAGTCGTGCGAGTTGATGTTGGGGCGCAGCTTGATTTCCTTGACCTCGGTGACCTTTTGCTTCTTGCGCGCCACCGCCCGCTTCTTCTGGGCTTCGTACTTGAACTTGCCGTAATCGAGGATCTTGCAGACGGGCGGGTCGGCCTGGGGGGATATCTCGACCAGATCGAGGCCGGCCTCGTCGGCCATGATCAGCGCTTTCTCCCTGGGGACGACGCCGACATTGGCGCCGCGCTCGTCGATCAAGCGTATCGCGGCGGCCGTTATTGCGCTGTTAACGCGCGGCCCTCCGCGGTTGGGCTGCATAGTTATCGGTGGTCTCGCTATCTACCTTCCTCCTTATCTGGTGTCATCTGGTGTCCTTGAGTTGCGGCGTCCGTGCCGGGCGCGGGGCGCGCCCCGGCCGGCGGAGCGGTTATTGTCAGGCTGTCGGAACCGCAGCCTCCTCCGTGAGTCTAGTGACTGCCTCCGCGAGCGCAAGGATTTCCTGACTCTCGCCGCCGAGCCTGCGGACCGCGACCGTGCGCTTGTTGGCCTCGCGCTTGCCGACGACGAAGATCACCGGAACCTTGGCGAGGCTGTGCTCGCGCACCTTGTAGCCGATTTTTTCGTTGCGCAGGTCCAGCCTGCTCCGCAGCCCCGCCGCTTCGAGCGCCGCCCGGACCTCTCCGGCATAGGCGTCGGCATCGCCCGTTATGGTGGCCACGACCACCTGCACCGGCGCCAGCCACAGCGGCAGATGGCCGGCGTAATGCTCGATGAGAACGCCGATGAAGCGTTCCAAGGACCCGATAATGGTGCGATGGAGCATCACCGGCCGCCTCTTGGCCCCGTCCTCGCCCACGTAGGAAGCATCGAGCCGCTCGGGCAGCACAAAATCGACCTGGAGCGTGCCGCACTGCCAATCGCGCCCGATGGTGTCGCGCAAAATGAAGTCCAGCTTGGGCCCATAGAACGCGCCCTGGCCGGAATCCAGGCTGTAGTCCAGGCCGGTGGCCTCGACCGCTTGCCGAAGCGCGGCCTCCGCCTTGTCCCACACGGCATCCGAGCCCGCGCGCACGGGCGGGCGGTCCGAGAATTTCACGACCACGTCGGTGAAGCCGAAGTCCTGGTAGACCCGCCTCAACAGCCCGCAGAAGGCCTTGGTCTCCGAGGTGATCTGGTCCTCGGTGCAGAAGATATGGGCGTCGTCCTGGGTGAAGGCCCGCAACCGCATGAGGCCATGCAACGCCCCCGACGGCTCGTTGCGGTGGCACGAGCCGAACTCGGCCATCCTCAAGGGCAGGTCGCGGTAGCTCTTGATGCCCTGCTTGAAGATCTGGACGTGGCCCGGGCAGTTCATCGGTTTGAGGGTGAGTCCGCGCTCTTGCTCTTCGGCCATGGTGAACATGTGCTCGCGGAATTTCTCCCAATGGCCCGAGGCCTCCCAGAGCGAACGGTCGTAGAGGAGCGGCGTCGCAACCTCGATATATCCCTCTTGCTCGATCCGCCGGCGGATGTGGTTCTCCACGAGGCGGTATAGAAGCCAGCCCTTGGGGTGCCAGAAGACGCAGCCGGCCGCCTCTTCCTGGAAGTGGAACAGCTCCATCTCGCGGCCCAGCCGGCGGTGGTCGCGGCGCTCGGCCTCCTCGAGCTGGTTGAGATGGGCCTCGAGCTGCCGCTCGTCAGCCCAGGCGGTGCCGTAGATCCGTTGCAGCATCTCGTTGCGCGAATCGCCCCGCCAATAGGCGCCGGCCAGCTTCAGGAGCTTGAACCCCTTGCCGAGCTTGCCGGTGGACGGCAGGTGGGGGCCCAGACAGAGATCCACGAAGTCGCCCTGGCGGTAGACGCTGATCTCCTCGTCCTCGGGCAGCTCCGCGATGATCTGGGCCTTGTAGTGCTCGCCCTGGTTCTCGAAGAACCGGATCGCCTCGGCCCGATCCCAGACCTCGCGGGCAACCGTCTCGTCGCGGTCGACGATCTCGCGCATCCGCGCCTCGATCGTCTCCAGGTCCTCGGGCGTGAACGGCGTCGGCCGCGCGAAGTCATAGTAAAAGCCGTTCTCGATGGCGGGGCCGATGGTCACCTGGGTCTCGGGGAACAGCTCCTTGACCGCCTCGGCCATGACATGGGCGGCATCGTGACGAAGGAGTTCGAGCGCGTCCTCGTGTTCGCGGGTCACGATCTCGACCTTCGCGTCGCGGTCGACCACGGCGGCGAGGTCCTTGAGCTCGCCATCGACGCGCATCGCGAGCGCCGCCCGCGCGAGGCCGGGGCCGATATCGGCGGCGATGTCCGCGCCCGAGGAGGGCTTGTCGAACTTGCGAACGGCGCCGTCCGGCAGGGTCACGGATATGGGGGAGGCCCGCGCTTGGGAGGCGGTCATATCAGGGCGAAACGCAACTTCGGAATATAGCCCATCAGCTTGGGTGAAAAGCCCGCGCGATATTTGGAGCGATTCCAGGCCGTGTCAAGGGAAGCTTGGCCATGGGCCGTTAACGCAAGGTCATGGACGCCGCGACCTCCGAGACCGGGAGCTCGGCGAGATCGTCGCGCCTGAGGACGGTCACGCCCGGCCCCCTGGGCGCGCACAGCGCCGGGTCCGAGACGGCGGAGAACAGCACGACCGCCGGGCAGCCGGCGACGGCGATGAGGTGCATCGCGCCGGTGTCGTTGCCGACCGCCGAAGCGGCCTGCCGCGCCAGCGCCACGATCTCGGGGAGGGAGGTTTCGCCCGCGAGATCCCGGGCGCCGGGGACGCGCGCGGCGACGGCGCCGGTGACCGCCGCCTCCGCCCCCTTGCCCAGGAGCACCGGCTGCAGGCCCTGCCCTGCGAGCCGGCGCGCAAGCTCGGCATAGCCCGCGACCGGCCAGCGCTTGGCGGGCCGGTGGGCGGCTCCGCCCGGGACCATGAGCACGTAGCGCCCGGAAAGGCCGAAGCGTCCGGTATCGGCCTCGACCCAGGGGGGAGCGGGCGGCGGCACCTCAGCGATGGCGGCCCCGGCCAACTGTTCGGCCTGGCGCTCGAGGGTGTGCATGGGGTCGCGCCTGGGATTGGCGTGAGGATGGGAGCAGCCGCGGGCGATGCCCGACCATTCCGGCCTTCGCCCCGGCCCCATCAGCCAGTGGTAGAAGCCGGTCCGGTCCGAGGTCTGCAGGTCGTAGACGCGCTCGAATCCGCCGCGTCCGAGCCGCCGGCGCAGGGCGAGCCACGCCCCCGCCGCCCAGGGCGGCGGGCGGCTGTCGCGCCACACCGCGTCGAAATAACCGCTCTTGGCCGCGAACTCGACAAAGGGGGCGATGGTCAGGAGCGTGATGTGGGCCCGGGCGTGATGGCGGCGGATGGCGGCGAACGGTCCCAGCGCCTGGACGAAGTCGCCGAGCGCCCCGAGCTTGATCACGAGAACCCGCTCGATGGCGGAGTCCCGCCCAGGCTCACCGGCGCCGCCGGCGGGCCGGGTCGGGCCGGCTCCGTCAGGCTGCCGCCGTCTCACCGCCGGGGGCTTGAGCACCCATCACCTCCGCGTAAACCGCCAGGGTTTTCGCGCACATCGCCTCCTTGGAGAAGTTGTCGCGGATGTGGCTGATTGCGGTCTCGGCAAGACGTCCGCGGGCCTCGGCGTCGAGGGCGAGCGCCCGTCGGAGCGCGGCGCCGAGCGCCCCGGCGTCACCGGGCCGGAACAACCAGCCGGTCTCCTCCGCCAACACCGTCTCGCGGGTGCCGCCGTGGTCGCTGGCGACCACCGGCCGGCCCATGGCCTGGGCTTCCGCGACGACGCGGCCGAAGGCCTCGGGGTCGGTCGAGGCCGACACCACCACGTCGGCCAGCATGTAGGCGGCCGGCATATCCTCGCAGTGCCCGACCAGGTGGACCACCGAGGCCAGGCCGTGACCGGTGGCCAGCCTTTCGAGCTCGCGGCGCCGGCGCGGGCGGCCCTGGTCGGAACCGACCAGCAGACAGCACAGATCCTGGCGGCCGAGGCGCGCCAGGGCCTCGATCAACACCCTCTGGCCCTTCCAGCGGGCGAGCCGGCCCGGCAGCATGACCACCGGAACGCCGTCGGGCAGCCGCCATTCGGAGGCGAGGCGGACCAGCCGCTCAGGATCGACCTTCGCCGGATCGAAGACATCCAGGTCGACGCCGCGATGGATAACCCGCACCCGCTCCGATTCGACGCCGTAGACCTCCCGGAGATGATCGGCGATGAACGCGGAAATCGCGATCACCCGTTCGCCCCGGGTCATGATCGAGTTGTACCGGCGCTTGAGGCCGCCGCCCGAGGCGTAAGTGCCGTGAAAGGTGGTGATGAAATGGCGCCCGGCGCGCCGCGCCGCCCTGAGCGCGCTCCAGGCGGGCGCCCGGCTGCGGGCGTGGATGATGTCCACGTCGTGGCGGACGGCGAGCCGCGCCAGGCGGTTGGCGTTGAGGAACATGACCAGGGGATTCTTGCTGTGTACCGGCAGGGTGAGATGGGTCGCGCCGGCGCGTTCCAGCTCGCGCACCATGCGCCCGCCGGACGAGGCCACCAGCGCCGTCCCGCCGGCCTCGACCAGGGCCTGGGCGACATCCACCGCGCCGCGCTCGGTGCCGCCGGTGTTGAGTGCCGGCAGGACCTGGAGCACGATCGGCCGGCGCCGTTCCGCCGCGTCCTGCACGGTGCTAGACTTCACCCCTTCGCTCATCGTGCTTGATAACGCCCGGCCCGCCATGAACGATCCCAATGGCGACATTGAGACCCGACCCCAAATACTAACACGGGACGACGGCGCGACAATCGCCTACCACAAGACCCCGGGGCGCCCGCCCGGCGTCGTCTTCCTCGGCGGCTTTGCCTCGGACATGACCGGCACCAAGGCGACCGCGCTCGAGGCCTTCTGCCGTGCGCGCGGACAGGCGTATCTGCGTTTCGACTACCGCGGCCATGGCGCCTCCTCGGGCGCGTTTCAAGACGGCACCATCGGCGGCTGGTCGGCCGACGCGCTTTCCGTGCTCGACGCGCTGGTTGAGGGTCCGCAGGTGCTGGTGGGGTCGAGCCTGGGCGGTTGGATCATGCTGCTCGTGGCGCGCGCCCGGCCTGAGCGGATCGCCGGGCTCATCGGCGTCGCCGCCGCGCCGGACTTCACGCGGGAGCTAGTGGAGCGCGGCTTCACCACGGAGCAGCGAGACGCGCTAGAGAGGGACGGCGTCGTCTACCTGCCCTCCGGCTACGGCGACGAGCCCTATCCCATCACCCGGCGGCTCATCGAGGAAGGCCGCGAACACCTGGTCTTGCAATCGCCCATCGAGATCACCTGTCCGGTGCGGCTCCTACACGGCATGAAGGACACCGATGTGCCTTGCAAGAGGGCGCTCAGGATCTCGGAGATGCTGGTCTCGACCGACGTCGAGGTGATTCTGGTCAAGGACGGCGACCATCGCCTGTCGGAGCCGAGAGATCTAGAGCGGCTTTGCCGGACCGTGGCGGAGGTCAGCGAGCGAGCCTCGGACCGCTCGGCCTAGTGGTCTGCTGCGAGCAGGGCCTTGAGGCCGGCCTTGTAGTCGGGATATTTGAGCCTCACCCCCAGCTCCTCCTTGATGCGGGCGTTCTTGACCCGCTTGTTGTCGGCGTAGAAGCTCCGCTGCGTCTCGGTGAGTTCGGCCGCCTCGAAGGGGACGAGCGGCGGCGGCTCGGCCCCTAGAAGCGCGCAGGCGAAGGCGACCACCTCGGCGGGCGGGGCCGGCGCGTCGTCGCAGACGTTATAGACGGCCCCGGGATTGGGCCGGTCCATGGAAGCGCGCAGGACGCGCGCGATGTCCTCCACATGAATGCGCGAGAACACTTGGCCCGGCTTGTGGATGCGCCGGGCCCGGCCGGCCCTGATGGCGTCCAGCGCGCTGCGCCCGGGCCCGTAAATGCCGGCCAGGCGGAAGATGTGGACCGGCGCCCGGCGCCCGCGCCCGAGCTCGCCCCAGGCTTTCTCCGCCGCCAGCCGGCGCCGCCCGCGCGCGCCGGTGGGCCGGAGCTCCGAGCCCTCGTCGACCCAGCCGCCCCCGCGGTCGCCGTAGACGCCGGTGGTCGAGAGATACCCGATCCACCTCGGGCCGCCGCCCC
>JACZXZ010000051.1 GCA_022571365.1 Pseudomonadota bacterium
CGTGCGCAAGCTGGGGGCGGGGCTCGGGACCGCCCTCAACAACCTCGCGGAACTCCTCGACCATGGTGGCCGGAGGGCCGAGGCCGAGGCCCTCTACAGCGAGGCGCTCCGGGCGCGCGCGGCGGCCCTGGGCAGCCACGAGGCAGGGGTCGCGGTAATTCTCGCCAACCTCGCGGGCCTCTTCGAGGCGACCGGCCACCGCGAAGAGGCGCGGATATTCCACGCCCGGGCGCGGGCAATCGAAACCGAGGGCCCGCGCGCGGGCCTTGCCCGTTGGCTGAGCGAGCGGCCCGGGACGTTGAGCGACGAGCGCAGGCTCGAGGCCGCGCTCTGGCTTCCGCCCCTCCTCAGGCGCACCGGGTGAAGCCGGGGCCTTAAGAGCCTGTTTGAGTCGTCCGGATCCGCCGCAACCTCCTCCCGAGGCCGATGAGCTTGGCCGGCAGGTCCTCGAGGCCGGTCGGCAGGAAGCGCATGGTCAAAATCAGGATCGCCCCATAGATCAGCGGGCGGTATTCCTGGAACTCGCGGAGCCTCTCGTCAACGATGGAGAGCACCGTGACCCCCACGATCGGCCCGGCGATCGTGCGCGTGCCGCCGACGATGACCCACACCAGGACATAGAGCATGATCGCCAGGCTGAACTGGGGCGGGTTCACCACCGTGATGTGGTGGCCAAGCAGCGCTCCCGCGAGCCCGACGAAGAAGGACGCGACGCAGAAGGCGAGCGTCTTGTATCGCCAGATGTTGATCCCGACCGATTCGGCGAGCGAGTCCTGCCAATGAATCGCGTGGAGCGTAAGCCCGATGCGCGACTTCTCGAGCCGGTAGAAGACGACGATGGAAACCAGCACCACGGCGAGCGTGAGGAAGTAATAAATCCTCGGATCGCCGAAGTCGATCAGGCCGACGCCCGGCAGCTCAAGCTCGGGCGTGGGGATGCGGGCGAGCCCGCCCGGGCCGCCGAAGGGATCGCGGAAGTGGTTCCAGGTGCGCCGAATGGCCTCGCCGGCGGCGAACGAGCCGATCAGAAAGTAGAACCCCTTCATGCGGAAGAGCGGGAAGGCGAGGAGAAAGGCGAGCGCCGCGGTCGCTAGGCCGCCGAGCGGCATCGCGAGCCAGACCGACAGCCCGAGCTTCTTGGCCAAAAGCGCGCTTGCGTAGCCGCCCACGCCCATCATGACCACGTGGCCGAGCGACCACTCGCCGGTGAGCGTGATGAAGCGGTAGCTCACCGCAACGATGATGTTGATGAGGAGGAAGATGAGGACGTCGAGCCGATAGAGGCCGATGACGAATGGCAGCACGCACAAGACGGCAACGACCGCCGCTCCGCCGAGACTCTTCAATGCTGTCTGGCTAGACATTTGCAGCATTGCCCAACAGGCCCGTGGGTCCGGCGGTCAGTCCTACGAGCAAGCGCCCGACCGTTGGCAAGACCCCGCGCATCGCCTCAGCCCCTTTCCGCCGTGCCGAGCAGACCGGTGGGCCGCACCACGAGGACGACGAGCATCAAGACCAGGCCCAGGGTCGTCGCGATTCCCCCGCCGATGTAGGTGGTTACCCAGGTGTGGAAGAAAGCGTAGAGGATCGCGGCCAGAACCGCGCCTTCGAGGCTGCCGATGCCGCCGACGATGATGACGATGAAGGCGGTCACGATCATCTTGTGCCCGATATATGGATCGACCTGGACGATGGGCGCCATGACGCCGCCCGCCGCCCCGGCGAGCGCGGCGCCGAGCCCCATCGCGAGCAACGCGAACTTGTTGATCGGAATGCCCTGCAGCGCCGCCGCCTCGCGGTCCTGGGCGCAGGCCCTGAGCGCCCAGCCCAACCGGGTCTGCCGAAGGAATGCCCAGAGCGTCCCCAAGAGCAGCACCGCCGCGCCGATGACGACGAGCCGCTGCCAGGGGATCGTTGCGCCCGGGATCCCGAAAATCACCACCGAGCCCGGGTAGATCGGCGGGACATGCTTCATGAGGCCAAGGCCGAAGAAGACCGCCAACACCTCGAGAATGAAGAGCACGCCCACCGACATGATGAGCCCGCCCAGCGGGTTGTCCCGCATCGGCCGGAACAGCATGCGCTCCATGAGAAGGCCGATGGCCCCGACGACCATGATCGCGCCCGCGACGGCGAGAAAAAAGGGCCAGCCGTTCACGGCATACAACCACCACACGGCGTAGGCCCCCACCATGAATAGGTTGCCGTGCGCGAAGTTAATGATGCCCATGACACCGAAGATCAGCGCCAGCCCCACCGCCATGAGTGCGGTGTAGCTGCTCGCATACAAGGCGTTCACCGTGGTCTGGGCGATGACTTCCATGATTGTGCCGTCCGCTCAGGCACGGAAGAACCGGGGCGTAGGGTGCCCCGGTTCCAATCCTATCCCGGCCGAGCAGAAGCCCGACCGCAGCGCCGTCGGGGTGCGATCAGGCTTTTCTCTGATACCACATCTCGCCGAGCGCCTCGAAGTGCTTGATCATGAGGTCCTTGTGCTTGGCCCACCAGTCGATGATGCTCTTGTACTCGACGATCACCGCCTTGCCGTTCTGAATCTGGACGACCGGCCAGTCGCCGACGAGCGCGTTGTCGATTCCGAACAGCTCCGTGCCCCACCAGTTTGCGTCGCCGAAAACGTGGGGTGCCCGGCCGCCGGCCTTCATCGCTTCGAACACGGCCATCGGATCGACGCTCCCAGCCTTTTCGACGGCCGCCTTCCACTGCACCGCGATCGCGGCGTACTCCCACGACACCGCGCTCCACGTCCCCGGATAGCGTTCTTCGTAGGCGGTGAAGAACCCGTTCGGATTGGGGAAGTTGATGTGGGGCTCGTTGAGTGCCGGGTCGTCGAAGTCGGGGAATTGGAAGACGAATCCCTCGACGAACTCCGTGCCCACCTTCTCTATCACCGCCGGGTAGAAGTCGAAGGTGCAGGAAATGATCTGCCCATCGAAGCCCTGCAGGAACGCCTGCTCGGTGAGGAAGTTCACAAAGTCCGGGTAGGCCGTATCCAGGCACAGGATGTCCGGCTTCGTCGCCAACATGGAGGTGATGACGGGTGCGAAGTCGACCGTGTCGATGGCGAAGAACTCCTGGTAGACCACCTCGATCCCGGCCGCCTCGAAGGCCGCGAGGTAGGTGGCGACCGACGGCCGGCCCAGCTCGTCGTCCTGGGCGCAGATCGCCGCGGTCTTGAGCTCCGGCCGGTTCTCGGCGAGCCACTCGACGCCCGTGACGTTGTAGATGGGGTGCACCTCGCACGGCGCCATGTGGTACAGCGTCTCGTCCGTCAAGTCGCTTGGCAACAGCGTCGACGATACCACCTTGTTCTTGGTGAAGAAATCGACGGCCGCCGGCGCGTCGCTTCCGCCGAGCATCATGATGAGCCCGACGCCGTCCTCCAGCACGAGCTTCTTGGCGCCCCGGAGAGCCTTGTCGGCCAGGTACTCGTCGTCGTAGGGCACAAGCTCGACCATGTAGGTGTCGCCGCCCGCCTGGATGCCGCCGCCGGCGTTGATCTCGTCGGCCCAGATTTCGAGGCCGTTGAGCCCCGGCAGGCCCCAGCCCGCGACCTCGCCGGTGAGCGGCGCCAGAAAGCCAATTTTGAGTGTCTTCTCCGCGCCGAAACTAGTGCGCGGTAGCGACGTTCCGACCAGCGCGACACCCGCCGCGGTGGTCCCAATAAACCGTCTTCGGGTGATTCCATTCCGCATCGGTTTTTCCTCCCTGTTGTGGCGCCCTGGGGCGAACGCATCATCGGGCGCCTTGTGCGGCACCCTGGAGCGAACGCTCGGGCGCGTTCCTTCGACTTCTGGTGTGCGATCACGCCCCTTCGGGGCCGACGGTCCGTGCCCGCGAAATCAATTACACCTGGCCCTCACAGGCAGAAGGCCCAGAGGCCGATCGGCACGAGTGCCCAATGTTAACCTTCGGCCTTTCATTCTTCAATACGGAAAAACACGGGAACCTTCTCTGGGGCCGCTTTTGCCTTGCCCCTCCTCGTCTCCGCCGCTGGAGAGGCGCCGGTTCGGCGGAGACGCCCCTCGCCCGCCCCGCGGCGGTCGAGGCCGCCGTCGGATCCTAGGCGTGGGTCCGCGTCTTTTCCGGGTCGTAAAACGGGATCCTTTCCACCGTCGCGGCGCAGGCGATGCTTTCGCCCTTCACCTCCAGGCGCGTCCCGGGCACCGCCAAGTCGGGCCGCACATGCACCAGTGCCAGGGACTTCTTCATGCGCCGCGAATACACCGGGCTGTTCACGACCCCCACCTCGTCGCCATTGTGAAGGAGCTTCGAGTTCGCTTCGACCGCATCGTCATGTTCGGCCACGATGCCCGCGAGTTTGATTTTCTCCTTGCCTTCCGCGGCAAACAGCGCCTCCTTGCCGCGGAAATCCCCCTTCGTGCGCGAGATGGCCCAGCCGAACCCCACTTCCCAGGGGGTATTCGCCGTCGTCATGTCGCCCTCGTAGAACAGGAGGGCCGCCTCGACCCGGGCCTTGTCGAGGCAAGTGAACGAACACGGCATGATGCCCATCGGCCTGCCGCGTTCGAGGATCTGTTCCCAGAGATCGACGATGACATCGGCATTGGCGAAGATTTCGTAACCGCGCTCGCCCGAATAGCCGGTCCGCGACAGCATGCACTTCTTGTCGAAGAGCGTCGTCTCCTGGTGCTGGAAGTACCCGAGGCTGGAGAGGTCCATCGCCGTGTGCTCGGCCAGAAACTCTACCGTCTTGGGGCCCTGGAAGGGGAGATCGTGGAGCACGTCGTCGAACTCGATCCCGACGTTCTTGCCCTCGGCCGATTCCTGGAGCCGCTCCATGGTATCGCCGGTGCCGTGGACCACGAGATACTCGTTGTTGCCCATGTTGAAGATGATGGCGTCGTCGCAGATCGTGCCCTGCTTCGTCAGGATCGGGCCGTAGGCGGACGCGCCGGGGGAGATCTTGGCCATGTCGCGGGTGATGATGTGGTTGACCACGGCCAGCGCGTCGGGCCCCCGGACATGGACCTTCTTCAGCGCCGACAGATCGAACAGGCCCGCGGCGGTGCGCACGGCGTCGTGCTCGTCGTCGGGGTCGGTGGCGTAGCTCCACGCCACGCCCATGCCGTTCCAGTCGCCCAAATCGGATCCCAGCGCACGGTGATGGGAAGCCAGTGCGGATACGCGATCGCTCATTTCTGTTCCCTCCCTATCTTCAAAACTGGCGCAGCGGTTGTGCGCCTTTTCAGTGTCAGTTGAACTGTTTTTCCAGCGCGTCGGCAAACTCGAGAACGTCGGTGCAGGCGCCGTAAGTGGCGACGTTGAAGATGGGCGCATCGGAGTCGGTGTTGATGGCGATGATGGTGTCCGCCTGCTTCATCCCGAACAGGTGCTGGACCGCACCGGAAATGCCCAGCGCCAAATACAGCTTGCAGGCCGTCGCCACCGTCCCCGACTGCCCCACCTGGTGGGCCTTCGGCAGCCAGCCGGCATCGGCGATTGGCCGCGAACATCCGAGCGTGGCGCCCAATTGCTCGGCCAGCGCTGCGAAACGGGGAACGTTTTCCTCGTTCTGGATCCCCCTGCCGATGGCGAGGATGAACTCGGCCTTGGTGATGTCCACGTCCGCCGTCGGCGCGTCGGTATAATCCAGATGGGTGGACACGCCGCCAAGGCCCGCGAGATCCACCTCGACCGGCGTCACCGTCGCCGAACCGGCGGCCTCCGGCGCCTTGAAGGTGGCGCCGCGCAGCATCAGGGTGACGACGCCCTTGCCCGGGAACCCGAGTTCGAGATTCACCTTGCCGCCGTAAGCGCCGCGGGTGGCGACGATCTCGCCGTTGTCGACATCGAGGGCGAACACGTCGGTGGCCAGGCCGCCGCCCAATCGCGCCGCCACCGCCGGCGCGAAGGCCATGCCGTTGATGGTGTGGCCGACGAGAATCACTCGCGGCTGGCGCAGGGTGCCGAGCCGGCAGGTGACCTCCTCGTAAACGGTGGCGTCGAAATCGGAGGAATCGACGGAAACCGTGAGGATCTCATCGACTCCTTCGAGGTCGATCTTGGCCACGAAGGCTCCGGGATCGTCGCCGATCACCGCCACCATGAGCGGTCCGCCCAACTGGTCCTTCACCGAGACCGCAGCGCCAATCAGCTCGCCGGTGATGTCGCGCAGCTCACCCCGGATGTGTTCGGCGATGGCAAGGATTCCAGCCATGGTCTGCTCTCACCTCTTCTCCCGGATGATCTTGGCGATGGCGGCGGCGACCTCCTCGGCGCTGCCTTCAAGCATTTCCGCCTGGCTCTTCGGCGGGGTATACATGCGGCGTACGACATAACCGGCAGGGGTCCCGGCGAGCGAGGATCCGTCGACCACGACCAGGGGCTTGTCCTTGGCTTGTTTGATCATGCGCATGGTCGCGTAGCGGGGCGTGTTGATCCCCGTCTGGACGGTCAGCACCGCCGGGCTCGGCAGTTCGAAGCGGTGGCGCACGCCCCCCTCGAGTTCCCGCGTCACCACCAGCTTCGAGGCACCGTCCCATTCAACATAGATCACCACCGCCGCGTACGGCAACCGGAGAATCCGCGCCAGCACCGTGCCGGTGGCCCCGTGGGCGTGGTCGCTCGATTGCACACCGGTGAAGATCAAGTCGGGTTGCTCCTGGACGGCGACACCGGCCAAGGCCCGGGCCACCGTCACCGGGTCGGCCCCGACCAAGCTGTCGTTCCACACCCGCACGGCGCGGTGAGCGCCTTTGGCCAGCACCTTGCGCAGAGTCGCCTCGGCGCCCTCAGGCCCGACCGTGACCGCGACCACTTCGCCGGCGCCGGCGCGCTCGACCGTCAGCAGCGCCTCTTCGAGCGCGGCGTCGTCCCACTCGTTGAGGGCGTGGTCGAGGTAGTCCTCCTGGACGTCGCGGCCGTCCTCGGTGAAGGCGTATTCGTCGCCCAGCACGGCGACGTGTTTGACCGCGACCATAATGCGCGGCCCCTCCTTGGCGGGCACTTCATAGGGCGGAAGCTCAGCCGCGGTGACCGGCCCGGGGCTCCACGCCGCCTCCGCCGCGGGCTCAGGGGGCGTGGGCGGTCGGGCGGTCGTCGCCTCTACCTCGGTCGCGACGGCGGGGGCGGCCGGCGCGGCCTCTACCGCGGCGATCTGGTTTGCCACCGCGTCGGTTATCCGTTCCACCAGGGACGGCACGTCTTTTAACGGGATGCTTTCGAGCTCTATGGCCTCGGCCACCAGTTCGGCGAGGTCGGTGACCACGAAATCCTTCTCGTGACCGCTGGTCTTGCGGGCGTCCTCAAACATGGTCAGGTCCTTTGGGCAGCAGGTGACAAAGTAATCGATATCGTCGAGCGCAGCCGCTTCGTGCATCCGGTTTTCCGATGGCCTTTCGAGGCCCGGCGGGTCGGGCATCCAGATACGCCCGCCCCCGGCGCCGCAACAGAAGGAGTTATCCCGATTCCGCGGCATCTCGACCAGCTCGCAGCCGATCGCCCTGAGCACGGCGCGCGACGCCTCGTACTCCCCATTGAGGCGACCCAAGTAGCACGGATCGTGGAACGTGACCCGCTTGCCGAGCGGCTTGATCGGCTTGAGCTTGCCCGTCTCGAATAGCTCGGCGAGCACGGCGCTATAGTGCCGGATCGGGGCGACCTCTCCGAATTCCGGATATTCGTTCTTGATGGTGTTGTAGCTGTGCGGATCGGTGGTGATGATCCACGAGAACTTCTTGGCCCCGTTCATCTGGTCGAGATTGTGCTCGACCAGGCTTTCGAACAGCCCCTCTTCGCCGACCCGGCGGATATCGTTGCCGGCGGTCCGCTCGCCCTCGTAAAGCAGGGCGAAGTCAATGCCAGCCGAGCGCAACAGGCGAGCCACCGTTTGGTTGACCTTCTGGTTGCGCGGGTCGAACGAGGCGTAGTCGCCGACGAACCACAGCACATCGGCGGGCTCCTCGCGGATGTCCTTGACCGGAAACTCGAGGTCCTTGGTCCAGGCCCCGCGCTTGCGCGGGTTCTCCCCGAAGCTGTTCCCCAGGTTCGCGACGGTGTCGAGGGTGGACTGCAGCTGGGGGTCCATCTCGCCCTGCTCCACCAGATGGCGCCGCATCTGCAAGATTATCGCCGGATGTTCGATGCCGACCGGACAGACCTCCGAGCACGCGCCGCAGCTGGTGCAGGCCCACAGGGTCTCCGGGTCGATGATATCGCCGATCAGGCTCACCCCCTCGGGCGCCCTCCCCTGGGCGGCGTCGTTGTGCTCGCGGAGGTCGAGGATCAGGTCGCGGGGGCTCAGCGGAGCCCCGACGGTGGTCGCGGGGCAGGCTTCGTGGCACTTGCCGCAACGGATGCAGGCGTCGAAGTTGAGGGCGTCCTTCCACGAGAACTGCTCGATCGACGCCACGCCGACATGCCCGGCCTCTTCGTCCACGCGCGGCAGACGGCTCAGGACCTTGGGATCACGGATCACAAGCGAACCCAGCGCGGCGATCATGTGCTTGGCCTTGTACCAGGGAATCGCCGCGATGAACGCCAGCGAGAGCATGCCGTGGAACCACCAGTTCGCGCTCCGCACCGCCGCCGCGCCTTCGGCGTCCATGCCCAGCCCCTCGAGCACCCTCGCGAGGCCCAGGCCCACGGGCGACCAGGCCTGCCACGGCGGCTGGTCCATCGACAGACGCACCGCCTCCTGGAGGAAGCCGGTCACCGTGATGAGCAGCAAGACGCCGACGAACAACCAGTCCTCGCGCCGCCACCCTCGCGCGGGCGGGCGCAGCTCCGCTTCGCCCCGGTAGGAGCGCCGGTACTCGAGCTTCGCCAGGCGGAAGCCCGCGCGGCGCCAGATCATGAAGATGAGCCCCGCGATCAACGCCACCCCGGCGATGTCCATCACGAGGCTGAAGACGAGATAGAAGCCCCCCTGCCAGAAGGTGAAGCCAAACAGCGGTTCGGTGATCTCGTACTCGAGGGTGATGATCGAGGTGCCGATGAACAGCAGGACGAAGCCGTAGAAGATTTGGGTGTGCCCGTGCCCCGCGAAGCGGTCGCGGCGGAAGGCCGGCCGCTGCGAGAGCACCTCGCGGATCATCCGGCCGATTCCGGCCCAGACATCGACCGGCAAGGGGTGTGAAGCGCCGCGGCGGTACTTCAGGATATGGCGCAGAACGCTCCAGAGGAAAAACGCGATGACCGAATAGGCGACGGCGTAGAAGACGACGTAGGCGGTCGGCCCGATCTCCCAGAAGAGCTCACGCGTCTCCACGAATGCACCCGCCGCTTGCTCTCATCTCATCCGCCGCCCGAGCGGCGTCCCGGCCTGCGACCGGGACGCCGCCGCCGAGCGATGACCGCCCTTGACTGGCATATAGCCCCCTCAGGCGCTGGCAAGCTCGGGGTAGGTCTCCCGGCCCCAAATCTGGCGCTCGCGGATGAAGGGCAGCGGGTGCTGGGGGTCCGGGGATTCGAACTCGCGGGCCAGCCGGTGACCGTCGAAGATGCAGTCGGCGATCATCCGCGGCGCATAGCAGTCGCCGATGTGATAGATGGCCTTGATCTCGTTCTTCTCCCACTCCGCCTTGCGCGCCTTGAGTTCGGTGAACAACTCGGCGTTGGGGATGCGAGCGGTGACCAGGACGACGGTGTCGCACTCGAGCAGCTCCACCTCGGTGCCGGCGCGGTGGGGCGACTCGCCGGTTTTAGGTTCGGTCGTCCGCTTATAGCTATCACGATAGGTATTGTAGATCGTCACCTTGCCGTTGGCGATTTCCTCCACCCAGTGAGACGTGTGCGCGTGGATGTTCTTCGCGTGCATCATGCGGTGGAGGTTCGGCGCTTCCAACGTGAAGTGGGTGTACGGCGCCACTCCGCCGAGCTGGGTGACGATGGTCACCTTCTTGCCCTGGTCGGCCAACAGCTCGGACAGGGAGACGCCGGTGAAGTAGCCGTCGGCGTCGATCACCACGACGCGGTCGCCGACAGGCTTGTTCTCGAGCATGATCTGTTCCGGGGTGCAGAGATAAGGCAACGACGCGTCGGCCCCCGGAATCGGCTCGTGGGTCACGCTGGCGGTGCCGTCGGTGGCCCAGTGCGAGCCGACCGCGATCACCACCTTGTCGGCGCCGTAGGTCAGGACGTCGTCGGCCGTCATCTTGCCGACGCCGGCGTGGACCTCGACGTTCTTCAGCTTGTCGAGCTGGATTTGCCGGTAGGTGATCACCCGCCCCCACTCGGCCAGGCCCGGATAGCGCTGGACATAGCTGATATGGCCGCCGATCTCCGCCTCCGCCTCGCGCAGATGGACATCGTAGCCGCGCTCGCCAAGGATCCGGGCGCACTCCATGCCGGCCGGTCCAGCGCCGACCACCAGCACCGAGCACGGGTCCTCGGTCTTGTCGAACTTCTCGGGGTGCCAGCCGCGGCGGTACTCCTCCATCGACGTCGCGTTCTGCGTGCAGACCAACGGCGGGCCGCCGATCTCCCAGCGTGAGATGCACACATTGCAGCCGATGCACTCGCGGATGTCCTCGACCCGTCCTTCCTCGATCTTCTTCGGCAGGAACGGGTCAGAGATCGAGGGGCGAGCGGCCCCGATGATGTCCAGGTAGCCGCTGTGGATGAACTCCGCCATGTCGTCCGGGCTGGTCGCGCGACTGACCCCCAGCACCGGAACCTTGGCGATTTTTTTTACTTCCTTGATCCAGGGTCGCTCATGGCCGGCCTTTTGAAACCGCGACGGCGCGGCATCCTCGCCCCACTCGGCGATGTCGCCGATATTGACGTCCCAGAGATCGGTCAAACCCTCTTTGGTCACCAGTTCGATGAACTTGAAACCGTCGTCATGGACCTCGATGCCGGCCGAACCATAGAGGGTATCGATGGAGAAGCGGGTGACGACGGCGCAAGAGTCGCCAACCGCCTTCCTGACCGCCTCCAGGGTCTCGATCCAGAACCGCGCGCGGTTCTCGAGCGATCCGCCGTATTTGTCGGTACGCTTGTTGTAGAACTTTGACAGGAATTGAAGCGGCAGGTAGCTGTGCGCGCCGTAAACGTAGACGATGTCGAAGCCCGCCCGCGCGGCCCGCTTGGCGGCCTCGACATACATGTTGGTGAGGGCGCGGATATCGTCCTCGTCGGCCTCGTGGCAATAGCTCAGATATTCGAATTCGGACGCATAGGAGCCGGGCCCGCGCGGGACGCAGCGGGTCTCCATGCAGGGGGCATGAGCGCCGCCGTACCACATCTCGATTCCGACCAGCGCCCCCCATTTATGGCACTCGTCGCAAAGGTGACCGAGGTTGATGACGTCACCCTCGTCCCAGATGCGCGCCGAGACCCGATGCGTATCGTCGGACTCCGGATTGATCGAGCAGTACTCGGTGCATACGACAGCCCAGCCGCCCTCGGCTTTCATCGCGCGATGGCCAGCCTGGGCGCCCGGCTTCTCCGAGCCGGCGCCGATGCAATGCGGCACCTGCCAGAAACGGTTCCTCAACGTCTTCGGTCCGATCTGAATCGGCTCGAAAAGAATGTCGTGTTTCGGGTCGCGTGGCATGTTCAAGCCCTCCCTGGCTTTAATCTTGGTCGCGACGAGACGTGATGAACACTTTAAAGTTACGCCGCTAAAGTTACGCCGCCGAGCCGCGGCGATCAAGCCCAGCCGGGCCGCCGAGGTTCCGGATTGTACTGCGCCGAGTCGATTGCGTAAATTCGTCACTCCTGAGTAAATTCGTCGCTCCCGTCGGCTAGCCGGCCCCTTGTCCAAAGACTCCTCGACCTCCCTCGACACCCGCTTCCAGACGGCATGACCTTCGAGCCCGCCAGCAGGCGATTGAAAATAGCCGGTGCGGGGCAAGGCGCCGATTCGGTTCGCGGATCTTACCGGCCAACGCTACCACCACCGCCTTGATGATCGTTAGTCCCCGGCGCTGATGGACTTTCCAAACCGGCACACCTAAACTCGGCGGCAACCGGGAGGCGCCATCTGGGGCATCCCGGATTTACCTAAACGGGCTCCCCTCCCACGGCCGCCCGCGCCTCATCCCACGGCCGCCCGCGCCTCACAGGAGGCCCGCCATGACGACACTCACGCGCCGCGATTTCCTTGCCACGACGGCGGCTGCCGTGGTCGCGCCAGCGACGATGTCAAATGTTGGCCGCGCCGAGGAATCGGCGATCGTTTTGCGTGCGGAGTCGCGCACGATCGAGGTCAACGGCAAGGCGGCTACCATGCTCCAAATCAGCCGGCCCGACGGGGTGTGGGGCGTCACCACCGAGGCCGGGCGGCGCTACCGCGTCAGCCTCGAGAATCATCTCGGCGAACCCACCCTTGTCCACTGGCATGGTCTGATGCCGCCGTATCAGCAGGACGGCGTGCCGGACGTCTCCCAGCCGGCGCTCGAGCCCGGCGGCGTCTACGCCTACGACTTCCCGCTCGCCACCCCCGGCACCTTCTGGATGCACTCGCATTTCGGCTTCCAGGAGCAGCGGCTGATGGCCGCGCCGCTGGTCATCCGCGACCCCGCCGAAGCCGGCCTCGACGAGCAGGAGGTGGTCGTGATGCTGCATGACTTCACCTTCCGCGATCCCGATGAGATCTTGGCCGAGCTGCGCGCCGGCGGGGGGCACGGTGGAATGGACATGGGCGAGTCGGAGGCCGACGCGCACGGCGAAATGAATGGCGGTATGGCGGGCATGGAGATGGCGCCCGGCGGCGACGGCGACACGACGATGGGCGGCATGATGATGGGCGACACGACGATGGGCGGCATGATGATGGGCGGCATGACGATGGATCTCAACGACGTCGAGTTCGACGCCTACCTCGCCAACGACCGCACGCTCGCCGACCCCGAGGTGGTTGGCGTCGAGCCCGGCGGACGGGTGCGGCTGCGCATCATCAACGCCGCCGCCAGCACCAACTTCTTCCTTGGCCTCGGCGGGCTCGAGGGCGAGCTGATCGCCGTCGACGGCCTGCCCGTCGAGCCGGTTCGCGGCCGGCGCTTCCCGCTCGCCATCGCCCAGCGGCTCGACATCCGGCTCGCGCTCCCCGCCGGGCAGGGGGCTTATCCGGTTTTCGCCTACCGCGAAGGCGACACCGCGCGAACCGGCATCGTGCTTGCCACGCCGGGGGCACGGATCGAGCGGCTCGCCGACCATGCCGAGCATATGGCGCCTCCGGTGGGCCTCGACCTCGAACGGCGCCTCGCCGCCGCCCGCCCGCTCGCCCCGCGGCCGGCCGACCGCACGCACGTCATCGAGCTCACCGGCAGCATGAAGGGCTATATCTGGGGCCTCAACGGCGTCACCTACGACAACCACACGCCGCTCGAGCTGCGCGCCGGCGAGCGCGTCGAGCTCGCCTTCCGCAACCGCACGATGATGGCGCACCCGATGCATATGCACGGAGTCCCCTTCCAGGTCGTCGAGATCGGCGGCGAGCGTTTCCAGGGCGCGATGCGCGACACCGTGCTGGTGCCGGCCAACGGCGGGCGGGTGACGGTCGCCTTCGACGCCGTCAACCCCGGCACCTGGGTGATGCACTGCCACAACCTCTATCACATGGCGGCGGGGATGATGACGACGCTCACCTACCTCGGGTAGACGGACGGTCAAGGTGAGGCGGCGGCATCGGCAGGCCGCGATGGGGCCCACGGCGGTCCTACCCTGGTCCTGCCTCCACCCTGCCCCCGCGATATAGACCGGCGCCCTGCGAAATGATTGACTTTTCTACCATCGCCGGGCTTCGCGAGGCTGGTTTCGCGGGATTCGCCTCGGTGCAGGCCCTGTGTGAGGCCCGATGCAAGAGCATACCCGAGCAACAGGGTGTGTATTTGACGGTTGCGCAGTCGGGCCTGGTACCGAAATTTTTGGCGAAGAGCCCAGCAGGTAAGGACCCCACCGTCCCAGTGTCCGAGCTGAAAGAGAGCTGGGTGCCCGGCGCAATCGTCCTCTACATCGGGAAGGCGGGGGGCCAGAAATCGAAAGCCACACTGAGAGCCCGCATAAAGCAATACTTGGAGTTCGGCAGAGGGATCCCGGTCGGTCACTGGGGTGGGAGGTACGTTTGGCAGATCGAGGAGGCGCAGCGGCTGATGATTTGCTGGAAACCAACTCCGGAGAAGGATCCACGAGAAGTTGAGAGGGTCCTGATAGACGCGTTTAAGCAGGTCTATGGGAAACTCCCGTTTGCGAATCTCCAGGGCTAGCTAACAGTGGTATAGAACCGTCACTGCCGGCACATCGGAATATCCTTATGCGCCTCGGCGATCCTGCGCCGTGAGCTTACCAGAGCGAGCCGGCGGAGACGGTCAGGTCCTGCATGGTGATGCCGAGCGCCTCGTCGCGGCAGAGGAAGGCGGCGAGCGCGCCGATCTCGCCCGGCTGGATCAAGCGGCCCTGCGGGTTGGCCGCCTTGGCGTCGGCGATGTAGGCCGCGCCGCTGCGCCCCTCCTGTTGCTCGGCGATGTCGGTCATCCAGCTCGTGCCGAACCTGGTCTCGACCCAGGTCGGACTGATGGCGTTGCAGGTGACCCCGTGCTTGGCGCCCTCGAGCGCGACGCAGCGCGTCAG
>JACZXZ010000052.1 GCA_022571365.1 Pseudomonadota bacterium
CCGCCACCTCGGTCATCAACGCCCCGCTGTCCCGTTCGATGCCCTTGGCGCAGATGACGACCGGCACGCCGGCCTCGAGATGCGGCGCCAGGGAGGCGGAGACCGCGCGCAGGAACTGGGCCGGCGCGACCAGCAGCACGACATCCGCCGCGGCCGCCCGCGCCATCTCCGTGGTCGCGGCGATCCCGGGGTCGAGCGCGGCGCCCGGCAGGTACACCGGGTTCTCGTGGCGCTCGTTGATGGCGGCCGCGACCTCTTCCTCGTAGGCCCAGATCACCACCTCCCGGCCGGCGCGCCGCGCCACCGACGCCAGCGCCGTGCCCCAGGCGCCGGCGCCGACGATCCCGACTCTCCTCATGACTTCGAGCCCCCCCGTCCTGGCCGGCCATTGTAAGGCCCTACCCGCCCGCTTTGACAAGCACGGCGCGCGGCGCCACCCCCGGGGCGCCGGTGGCTCCACGACGGCTGACCGCCGGCAGGCGGGCGTGGGTTGCGCTTCGCCCGGCGGGTCGCTAGAGCGGCTCGCCGCGCAGCAGGCGCGGCAGATCGCCGACCAGGCCCATGGCGTAGCGCATGAAAAAGCGCTTCAGGGGCGCCAGCCGGTTGACCGCGGCAAGGCCCAGGTCGCGGGCCAGGCGCACCGGCGGCAGGGAATTGGAAAACAGCCGGTTGAGGCCGTCGGTCGCCGCGATCACCACCAGGTTGTCGAAACGCCGCCAGCGCTCGTAGCGCTCGAGCACCGGGGCCTGAGCGATGTCGAGACCCAGGCGGTGGGCGTCGACCACCACCTCCGCAAGCGCGGCCACGTCGCGCAGGCCGAGGTTCAAGCCCTGACCGGCGATGGGATGGATGACATGGGCGGCATCGCCGATGATCGCCAGGCGCCGGGCGACGTAGCGCTCGGCATGCATGAGGGAGAGCGGATAGGACCAGCGCCGGCTGACGACCTCCAGCCGGCCCAGGGAGTCGCCGAAACGGCGGGCGATTTCGGCGGTGAAATCATCGTCATCGAGCGCCAGCATGGCCGGCGCGAGCGCCGTCCTCTCGGTCCACACCAGCGACGAGCGGTCGCCGGTCATCGGCAGGACGGCGAACGGCCCCGCCGGCAGGAAATGCTCGTGGGCGATGCCGTTGTGGGGCCGCTCGTGGGCGATCATGCACACGATCCCGGTCTGCGGATAGGACCACTCGGTCACTCGGATGCCCGCGGCCCGACGGGTCAGCGAGCCGCGGCCGTCGGCGGCGACGGCGAGCGCCGCGGTGATAACCCGGCCATCCTCGAGCCTCGCCTCGACCCCGCGCTCATCGCGGTCGACCGCCACGACGCGCGCCGGGGCGATCACGCGGGCCGCCGGCAAGGTCGCGAGATGGGCCAACAGCGCCCGCCGGATGTCCCGGTTTTCGACGATGTAGCCGAGCGGCCGGGAGCCCATGTCACGGTGGTCGTAATGGAGGAACAACCATGAGCCGTGGTCGGAGACCCGGATCTCCAGGATCGCCTGCGCGGCGTCGGCCAGGCGGGGCCACAGACCCAGGCCTGCGAGCATTCGCTGCGAACCGTAGGCGATCGCGGAGGTGCGGCCGTCGAAAGCGGCGTCGGTCATCGATTCGGGGCGCACGCGGTCGACCAGGATCACCTCGAGGCCGGCGCCGGCGAGCGCCGAGGCCAGCGTCAGCCCGACCATCCCGCCGCCGATGACGAGCACCTCGCCCCGGAGCCGGGAGGCCGCGCGCGGTCGCCTGGAAGAGCCTGCCGCCATGGGCGATACAATCCCCCGCCGGCGGCCCGTTGTCCAGCCCGCGGCTTGCCCCGTCACGGCGGCTTGCCCCGTCACGGACGCCGCGGTTAAAGATATCGAAGGCAAGCGCCTCACCTACCGGCGGACCGGTCCAAGGACAGCTAGCCAATCGCCACCACACCCGCGCCACCTGTTTTCACGATGCGTGAGCGCGGCTTTTTACGATGCGTGAGCGCGGCCTGCCCCGCGCCAGTCGGGGCGGCTGCCCCGGTCCCGGGTCGGTCGGGCAGGCGGGAGGCAAAAGGCCGCGATGTTTCCCGCATCTAGTGGGTGCTTTAACCCTACACATCCTATATGTTGGGGGTATGGGGTGGTCACGCCGGGCGGGGACTTGTCCAGGCGTCCTTCCTTGGACTAGAATAGTCTGTTATTCCGCATAGTTGTTCACTGATTCCACATTGCGGCATTAGAAATGGGTTATAACCGCCTCGATTCTCTCAGTCATGGCCAGGCCATAGAATCCATCCGGAATCGACGATAGGACGATATCGTGCGGGGAGCCTCTGAGAGCGCCCAAAAACCCACCCTGCTGCCCCGGAGCGTGGGCGACTTTTTCATGCGGCGGCTCATGGAGGCGGCGGGTTTTTCCCTGGCCGCCGTCGGCGGCCTGCTGGCGGCGGCGCTCGTCACCTTCACGCCCGCCGATCCATCCTTCAACACGGCGGCGGACGGGCCGGTGCACAACTTCGTCGGCGTGGGTGGGGCCTATGCCGCCGACCTGCTTCTGCAGTCGACCGGACTCGCCGGAGGCCTCTTGAGCCTGGTGCTGGCCGTGTGGGGCTGGCGGCTTGTGGTCCACAGGGAGTTGCGGTCCTGGTGGCTGCGGCTCACCCTGCTTCCGGTCGGACTCATCCTGGCCACCGTCGCATTCGCCGCCCTGTCACCGCCCCCGGCCTGGCCGCTCAACAGCGGTCTCGGCGGCGTGGCGGGAACCCTTCTTCTGACCCAGATCGTCACCCTTGCAGGCCGGGCCGGCCTCGATTTCAGCGCCGCCATCCCGGCGCTCGCCTGCGCGGTGCTCGCCGGCGGCGCTCTGTTGCTGAGCCTAGGCCTGCCCTGGCGGGAGTGGCGCGCGGTCCTGCGCGGCCTGTTGGCGATCGTCGGCTGGGTCGGGCGGCTGTGGTCGGGTCTCGGCGGCCCGGTCCCGGAGGAAGCCGGCGGACCGGCGCCGCGGCGCACGCCACCGGCACCCGACCTGGTGGCGCCGAAGGCGGCCGGGGTGACGCCGGGCCGGCGCGCCGAGAAGGCCCGGCAGGCGACCCTCGATCTCATGCCCGGCGGCGCGTATGAGCTGCCGCCGGCCGACCTTCTCGATCCCCCGCCGGCCCCGACCCAGGCCGCGGCGGCGGACCGGGAGGCGCTGGCTCAAAACGCGCGCCTCCTGGAATCGGTGCTCGACGACTTCGGTGTGTGCGGCAAGATCATCAAGGTCCGCCCGGGTCCGGTCGTTGCGCTCTACGAGCTCGAGCCCGCGCCGGGCACCAAATCGTCGCGGGTGATCGGGCTCTCCGACGACATCGCGCGCTCGATGAGCGCCATCTCCGTGCGCGTCGCGGTCATTCCCGGGCGCAACGTCATCGGCATCGAGCTGCCCAACGCCCGGCGCGAGACGGTCTATCTGCGCGAGCAGCTGACCTCCAAGGCTTACGAACGGACCACCGCCAAGCTTGCCCTGGCGCTCGGCAAGGACATCAGCGGGGCGCCGGTGATCGTCGACCTCGCGCGCATGCCGCATTTGCTCATCGCCGGGACCACCGGCTCGGGCAAGTCGGTGGCGCTCAACGCAATGATCCTATCGCTGATCTATCGCCTGCCGCCCGACGAGTGCAAGTTCATCATGATCGACCCCAAGATGCTGGAGCTGTCGATCTATGACGGCATTCCCCATCTGCTCGCGCCGGTGGTGACCAATTCACGCAAGGCGGTGGTGGCGCTCAAATGGACCGTCAGGGAGATGGAAAACCGCTACCGCGCCATGTCGCAGCTCGGCGTGCGCAACATCACCGGATACAACGCCCGCCTCACCGAGGCGCGCAAAAAAGGCGAGGTCTTGATACGCAAGGTGCAGACCGGCTTCGATCCGGACACCGGCCTGCCGGTGTTCGAGGACCAGCCCCTCGATCTCGCGCCGCTGCCCTACATTGTCGTCGTGGTCGATGAAATGGCCGATCTCATGCTGATCGCCGGCAAGGAAATCGAAGCGACCGTCCACCGGCTGTCGCAGATGGCGCGCGCCGCCGGCATGCACCTGATCATGGCCACCCAGCGCCCGTCGGTGGACGTCATCACCGGCACCATCAAGGCCAATTTCCCGATTCGCATCAGCTTCCAGGTCACCTCGAAGATCGACAGCCGGACCATCCTCGGCGAGCAGGGAGCCGAGCAGCTCCTGGGCCAGGGCGACCTCCTCTACATGGCCGGCGGCGGGCGCATCACCCGCGTCCACGGCCCCCTCGTCAGCGACGAGGAAGTCGAAGCCGTGGTCGCCTTCCTGAAGTCCCAGGGCGAGCCCACATACCTCGAGGCCGTCACCGAGGACGAGGAGGCGGCGGTGGACATCTATGGCCTGGACGGCGGCGACGAGCTCTTCGAACAGGCCGTCGCGCTGATCTGCCGCGAGCGCAAGGCCTCGACCAGCTTTATTCAGCGTCACCTCCAGATCGGCTACAACCGCGCCGCCCGCATCATGGAGCGCATGGAGGCCGAGGGCATCGTCAGCCCCGCCAACCACGTGGGCAGACGGGAAGTGCTCGCCGGCACCCACTGAGAGGTGGCGGGCCGGGCCTGGACGCCCCATCTAGCTTTCTGACTCCGACGCTTGGCCCCTTGGAATGGCCAGCGTCAACGCGCGCCGCCGCGCACTTTGCGCAGGGGCGAACCCCCTCGGGGCCCTGGTAAAATGGGCCTGCGGCCGAGCCCGAGCCCGCGAAGCCGGTGTCAAAACCAATCAAGGGAAGGCTGCCTCGAACCCGGGACACCAGACAGGGATGAGGAAATTTTTCCACATCGCAAAGCGGCGCCTGGCGCCGGCGCTGATCGCGGCCCTATTGCCGTGGGCCCCGGCTGCGAGCGCGCTGGACGCCGCCGACCTGGCCGACATCGCCCGGGTCGAACGCTATCTCAACGACATCCGGACCATGCGCGCGCGGTTCATCCAGATCGCGCCGGACGGAGGCCACACCCAGGGCACGATCTATCTGTCGCGGCCCGGCAAGCTGCGCGTGGAATACGATCCGCCGACCCCGATACTCATGATCGCGACCAAAATCTGGCTGATCTATTACGACTCCGAACTGGGCCAGGTGAGCTACCTGCCGCTGGCGACGACACCGGCGGAGTTCCTGGTTCGCGATTCGATCAGGCTGGGCGAGGACGTCGCCGTCACCGATATCGAGCGCGGCCTCGGCGTGCTGCGCGTGAGCCTCGCCGGCGGCGACATCGGGGCCGGCTCGTTGACCCTGATCTTCAGCGACAATCCGCTCGAACTCAAGCAGTGGCAGGTCATCGACGCCCAGGGTCAGAAGACCCGGATCACTCTCATCGACACCCGATTCGGCCTCAGCCTAGACCCGGGGCTGTTTAAATTCGTCGATCCCACCCCCAAGCGCCAGCGCCGGCATTGACCCAGGCATCGCCCAGGCTCGACGGCCGCGGCAGGAAGGGGCGCGCGCCGCCAAGAGGCGACGGAACGGCAACTCAGGCCGCCGCTCACTCAACGCCGATGCCCATATCGGGGCTACGGAGGGTCGGATAGGTGAGACAATCCCACCATCATGGGTAGGAAAAGCCGCCCGTCGATCAACCCCGCCCTTTACAAAAAAGCGGCCTTAAGAGCCGGGTTACGGCTGGCGCCGGCACGATGAGATCCTATCCATGCATTTTTAGCATGTCAGAATTGACTTAAACGCATGGCTAAGCCCTCCGGCACGACTTATGTGGTTAAGTATGAAGTGGTCGAAGCCGCAATAGCTTCGATCGCCCGAGGACGAGTCCCCTGGCGTCCTTGGGCTCCCTATGGAGCTTCGGCGCCCGGTCACCCCCCTGACCGGGCGCTTTTTATGACGCGCCGTTGGCAACCAGCCCTTGGCTATGGTCTAACGGTGAATGGGCATCGGCTCTCGACGTCGAGGATCACCATCGATTGGGGCCATGAAACTCAGGATCGCCACCTGGAACGTCAATTCGGTGCGCCAGCGCCTGGACCTGGTCAAACGCCTCGCCGCCGAGAAGGCGCCCCATGTTCTTTGCCTGCAGGAAACCAAAGTCGAGGACAAGGATTTCCCCCTCGAGCCTTTCGTCGAGCTGGGCTACCGCCACATCCTGATCCACGGCATGAAGAGCTACAACGGTGTCGCGATCGTCTCGCGGGTGCCGCTCGAAAAAGGCGGAAGGAAAGGCTGGTGCGGCAAGGACGACTGCCGCCACGTCTTTGCCACCCTGCCGGGTGGGATCGAGCTGCACAACGTCTACGTCCCGTCCGGCGGCGACATTCCAGATCCAAAGCAAAATGACAAGTTTGCCCACAAGCTCCAGTTCATGACCGAGATGGCGGAGTGGGGGGCGGCGCTGCGTGATTCGGAGACCCGCCGCATCCTGGTCGGGGATTTGAACGTCGCCCCGCTGGAGACCGACGTGTGGTCCCACAAACAGCTCTTGAAAATCGTCAGCCACACGCCGGTGGAGGTCGACCACCTGAGCGGCATGATGGCGGCCCATGGCTGGGTCGATGCCGTCCGCCACTTCATCCCGCCCAAGGTACGACTTTACAGCTGGTGGAGCTATCGTGCCCGCGACTGGTCGGCGAGCGACCGGGGACGGCGGCTCGACCACATCTGGGTGAGCCCGCCGCTCACCCCGGGCCTGGAGAGCGCCGAGGTGCTGCGTGAGGCGCGCGGCTGGGAAACGCCGTCGGACCACGTCCCGGTAATTCTGACCCTCAAGATTTAAGCGCCGCCGCCCAGGCCGCGCCCACACGGTACCCACACGGTACATGGAACAGCCTCACGCGCCGGCATCCGGCGGCAGCGGCAAGGGTGATGAAACCCGGTATTTCGTGCGCGCGAATGCGCCCCTTGCGGCTTCTCGACCGGGCGGCAAGCCCCTGGACAGATATCATCCAGATATCATCCAGATATCATCGGCGTCCGCTGCCGCCCGGCCTCACAAGTTGAGAATGCCGCCCGGCCTCACAAGTTGAGAATGCCGCCCGGCCTCACAAGTTGAGAATCATGTTATCGCGGGCGACCAGGGTGCCCGGGCGGGCGCGCTCGGCCTCGGCGGCGACCTTATCCATGAAGGCGTCGTCGTGACTCGGATCGTGGTGAAAGATGACCAGGGTTTTCACGCCGGCCGCTTCGCACAGCCGGACCCCCTCCTGCCAGGTGGAATGCCCCCATTTGAGGTGGCGGGGAAACTCTTCGTCGGTGTAGGTGCTGTCGTAAATCAGGATGTCGGCGCCCTCGATCAGGCCGAGAACGTTGCGGTCGAGCTCTCCGGGTACATGTTCGGTGTCGGTGACGTAGCACATCGTCCTGCCGCCATACTCGAGACGGTAGCCGGTGGCCCCGTTGGGATGGTTAAGCGGCGCCGTGCCCAAGGTGATGCCGGGCCTGGGCCTCAACACCTCGCCGCAGACGAAGTCGTGGTAGACAATATCCGCGCCGAAAATGTCGAGGGGCACCGGGAAAAAGGGGCCCGTAATCATGGTATGCAAGACCTGCTCCAAGCTGTTGTCCGGAAGCAGGTGGCCGGCCCACATGCGCAGGCGGTTTTTGGGATCGAACGCGGTGCTGAAGAACGGCAGGCCGCCGATGTGATCCCAATGGGTGTGCGTGAAATAGAGGTCGGTGTCGATCGGACCCCGGGCGTCAAGACGCCGACCGAGCTTGCGAAGGCCGGTGCCGCCGTCAAAGATGAGGAGATGCTCGCCGCAGCGGACCTCGAGACAAGAGGTGTCGCCGCCATAGCGCATGGTCTCGGGGCCGGGGCAGGCGATGCTGCCGCGAACCCCCCAGAACCGCACAGAGAAGTCCTCCGCCTCGGCCAATCCCCTATCCCCTGGGCCTGAATCGTCTGCGGACGCCGCACCCTGTGTTTACGAGTTTGCGGCACGGTCGTCAAAGCGATCAGTGATCACCGTCACACCGACCCGCCCAATGCGCCTCACTCAGGAGGGATGCCGGCTTTTTGGCCGCATTCCGTTGTCGCTTGTCGCTTATGCCGCTCCAAGCCGCCGCCGCGCCACCGCCTTTAGGCGAGGCTCTCCCCCGGGGCCACGACTCCCCTCGGCTCCGGTGCACGACCAAAAGCCCTGCGTCGTGGCGGATTTGCGGAACCGGCTCTGGTTCAGTGAACCAGACGGTAACCGCCCGGTCCGGTGACCAGGATCTCGGCCTTCGAAGGGTCTTGTTCGATCTTCTGGCGCAGACGATAGACGTGGGTCTCCAACGTATGGGTGTTCACGGCCGCGTTGTAACCCCACACCTCGTGCAATAGGACATCGCGCCCGACCACCCTATCCCCGGCGCGGTAGAGGTACCTGAGAATCGCCGCTTCCTTCTCGGTGAGCCGCACCTTTCGGTTGCGGGCGCTATCGAGCAGGAGTTTCGCGCTCGGGCGGAAGCTGTAGGGGCCGATGGTAAACACCGCGTCCTCGCTTTGCTCGTGCTGACGCAGTTGGGAGCGCACCCGGGCGAGAAGAACACTGAGATGGAATGGCTTGGTGACGTAGTCGTTGGCGCCGGCGTCGAGACCCAGGATGGTATCGGCGTCCGAATCGGCCCCGGTGAGCATGATGATCGGCGTCTTGACTCCGACGCGCCGCATAACGCGGCAGACCTCGCGGCCGTCCATATCGGGCAGGCCGACGTCAAGCAGGATGGCGTCGAAATACTTGCTTTTGACTACCTCCAGGGCCTCGCCGCCGGTCCCCACCACCACCACGCTGAACTCCTCGTGAAGCTGGAGCTGTTCGGACAGCGATTGCCTGAGCGCCTCGTCGTCATCGACAAGAAGAATTCTCTTGCTTGCCGTCATTGTCCCTCCATGTCACCCGGAAGCACCTGAAGCCGCGCCTCCGCCGGGAGCGTCAAACCCGGCTCGCGGTTCGGCGCGCTTGCAAGCAATCGTCCGGGAACCGATCCCGCCACCGCGCCCCTTGCCGCCGTATTCACCAACCATGTCATTGGCCGCCGGTCCACGATCTGGATGATGTCGGGCATTGTCACGCTCTTCGACGCCCCCTGCAACAATGATGTAGTCACGAGCCCTCCTTTTCCAAGGACACAAGGATACCGCGCCGCCGTTGCGAAGGGTTCACCTCCCCTCGGGGCGGCGGGAAAATGCGGGGCCTGATCGACCGCTTCCCCGGCGTCCCCCTCAGCGGCCGCCTTGGTGTTCCGGATCGCTTTCACCCTCTTGCGCCTCTTCGCACGCATGCCGCGCCAAACCCTCAGCAAGATATCTGTCCACAAGGCGCTTGAAACAAGACGCCGTCCACCTCGCCCTTGAAAGCGGCAGGGCGCTGAAATGATGATGCGGCGCGCGCCAAATCCGAACCGAACGCGCGGCCGCGGGCCGACGACACACGGGGGTCGATGAGCCCCCATTGGTGAAATTCGCGGATGCTCAAATCCCCAGTCACCAAAACCTTTCCAGTCACCAAAACCTTTCCGGTCACCAAAACCTTTGGCGTGCGGCGTTGACCGCCGGCGGCGCGGCGGGCCCGGCGGGTCTTGAGCCGGTTTCTTTGGCATCCCGCCGGCAGAGGCTATAACCGCAGCATGGACATCATCGTTTCGCCCGCCGGGTTCCTGGCGTGGCAGGGAAAGCGCTATCGTTGCGCCCTTGGCCGCGGCGGCGTGACCACCGATAAACGCGAGGGCGACGGCGCCACGCCGGCCGGAAGCTTTCCCTTGCGCCGGGTGCTGTACCGCTCCGGCCGCCTGCCCCGGCCGGCGACCGGCTTGCCTGTGGCGCGCCTGACGCCCCAGGACGGCTGGTGCGACCATCCCACCGATCCGTCCTATAACCAACAGGTGCGTCTGCCCTACGAGGCGCGCTGCGAACGGCTGTGGCGCGACGACGCGCGCTACGACGTTATCGTCGTGCTCGGCTACAACGACGCGCCCGTCGTGCCGGGCCGCGGCAGCGCCATCTTCCTGCACGTGGCGTCCCGGAACTACGTGCCGACCGAAGGGTGCGTGGCCCTCGCCCGCGCCGACTTGCTCGACGTGCTCGAAGGGTGCGACAGCACCACCCGGCTTCGCGTCGAAAGCCAGCGGCGGGATGTCTGAACGAGTGCCGGCGGGGCCTATCGGGCCGGCCGGGCGCCAAAGATCTCAGTGCCGATCCGGACGTGGGTGGCGCCGAAGCGCACGGCGGTCTCGAAATCGGCGCTCATGCCCATGCTTAACAGCGGCAAGCCGTGGCGCCGCGCGATTTCGGCAAGCAGCGCGAAATGGAGCGCCGGCTCCTCGTCCATCGGCGGGAGACACATGAGCCCGGCGACCGGCAGGCCGTACTCCTCGCGGCAGGCGGCGATAAAGGCGTCGGCATCGCCCGGCAGAACCCCGCTTTTCTGTGGCTCCTCGCCGGTATTGACCTGCACATAGCAGGTCAAGCGACGGCCCGTGCGCGTCATCTCGGCCGCCAGCGCCCGCGCGAGTTTCGGCCGGTCCACGGTCTCGATGACGTCGAACAAGGCCACCGCATCGCCCACCTTGTTGGTCTGCAGAGGGCCGACCAGGTGTAACTCCAGGTCGGCGAAGGCGGCCTTCAAGGGCGGCCATTTTGCCGTGGCCTCCTGCACGCGGTTCTCGCCGAAGGTGCGGTGGCCGGCCTCGAGCGCGGCCCGCACCCGCGCCAAGGGTTGCGCCTTGCTGACCGCGACCGGTATCACGGACTCCGGCGACCGTCCGGCCGCCCGCGCAGCTTCGGCGATGCGCGCCGCGACCGCCGCCAGATTGGCGGCGACATCCACATCACTCAGCGCCTTACGCACGGTCGGCAGCCATGACCTTGTCCGCACCGCTCATCCGGTCAGCCCGCACAACCCAGCGAAGCTCGCCGCCGCGCCAATTTGCCCGCCGCCGCCGGACAGCGGCGCGCCCCCGACGGAGGGCGGCGCCCGCCCGGGACCGCCTGCGGCCCGCTCAAGGCTTGGTGAACTCGATGTGTTTTTCGACATAGTCGAGGATGGCCTGGACCGACTCCTCGACGGTGGTGTCGCCCGTATCGACCACGAGGTCGGCCTTCTCAGGTGGCTCGTAGGGCGCGGAGACGCCGGTGAAATCAGGGATTTCCCCGGCCCGCGCGCGTTTGTACAGCCCCTTCGAGTCACGCCGCTCACAGGTCTCGAGATCGGCGTCGATGTAGATCTCGTGGAACGCGGACCCCGCGGCGGCGCGCGCCCGCTCGCGGTCGCTGCGATAGGGCGAAATAAAGGCGGTGATAACGACGCAGCCGGCGTCGACCAGCAACGCCGCCACCTCGCCCACGCGCCGGATGTTCTCGGCGCGGTCCTCCGGCGAGAAGCCGAGATTGGTGTTGAGGCCGCGTCGGATGTTGTCGCCGTCGAGAACATAGACCTGATAGCCCTTGTTAAACAGCCGGCGTTCGACCTCGATTGCCAGGGTCGACTTGCCGGACCCGGACAAGCCCGTCAACCATAGGACGGCACCCCGGTGCCCGCCGCGCGCCAGGCGCATGTCGGCGGTGATGCGGTGCTCAACCACCTGGACGTTGGTCGACTTCACGGTGACGAGGGCGCGTTGATCAGGATAACCCTCCATGCTGATGATGCCGCCGCCGACCGCGTCATAACCGTCGAAAAGGACGAAGCGGCCCATGCGCAGGTTTTTCGAGAACGGGTCGAGCGCCAACATGGCGCGCGCGCGCAACACCACCTCGGCCACGCCGTTGCGTTCGACCCGATCCGTGTCCAAGGTCGACAGATCGTCGGTGTCGATGACGCGCTCGAGTGACTGAACTTCGACCGAGGTACTGGCCGTGGCCAGTTTCAGCGTGTAGCAATCGCCGACGCCGAGCGGCTTCCGGCCGAGCCAGAAAATGCGGGCGCGAAATACATTGGTCTCGACCGGCGGATCGTCCACATGGCTGGCAACCTCGCCACGCTCCACGAAAATCTGCTCATCAAGAGTCAGCCCGATGGACTGTCCGGCAGAGGCGGAATGGATGGGCGCCGGCAGGTTCCAACCTTCCAGGGATTTCACCTTGGCCGTCTTGTTGGACGGCGAGAACAACAGCGTGTCGCCCACCGACAGACGCCCGCTTTCGATACGACCGGCGATGATGCGGCGGGCGTCGAACCGGTAGACATCCTGGACCGCCAGGCGCAGGGGCAGATCCACAAGCGGCGGCGGCGCCTGGAGGCGGTCGAGCGCTTCGACCACGCTGGGACCCTCATACCAGGGCATGTTGGACGAGCCTCCGGCGATGTTATCCCCGTCCCGGCCGGAAACCGGAATGACGAAAATGGGATTTATCCCGAGGCTGTCGAGATAGCCTCGAATTTCGTCCTCGATTGCGGCGAATCGCTCGGCTGCGTAGTCCACGCAGTCCATCTTGGTGACGGCCACCACCACCTCGCGAAGACCCAAGAGGTGCAGCAGATAGCCATGGCGGCGGGACAGGTCCATGACGCCCTCGACCGCATCGATGACGAGCAGCGCAGCGTCGCTGCCGGTGGCGCCGCTCACCATGTTCTTGAGGAATTCGCGATGGCCGGGCGCGTCGATGAGAACATAGCCACGGCGCGCCGTCCGGAACCGGATATAGCTGACATCGATGGTGACGCCCTGGTCGCGTTCGGGCTGGAAGGCGTCGGTGACGAAGGCCCACTCGAACGGCATGCCGCGCCGTTGGCACATCGCCTCGATCGCTTCGATCTTACCCTCGGGCAGCGCGCCGGTTTCGTGGAGCAGGCGGCCGACCAGCGTCGACTTGCCATGGTCGACATGGCCGACGATAACGACGTTCAACGATTCCCTTGCCTGGAGAACGGCTTCGGTGACGGCCATCGGGCGCTCGCTATTGTCACAAACGTTCGGAGGCGGAGACATTTACATAGTGTATTCCGCCGGATCGTTCGAGGCCAAATTCTCCACCCTCAAGGCCCGACGCGCCGTTGCCCCCCACATTCAGGGCTTGACGACGCCCGCCGGCCACAGTCATGCGGCGCGCGCGAACCGGGGGAAAATCGGGAAAATCAGACCGAATCCGGCCACGATACATCTGGCCCCGGCGCCGCCCGAATATAAGATGAAAGGCGCCTTCCACGCCCCCGAGCTTGATCCCGCGCCGGCCCTAGAACCGATACAGCACGCCCAGGATCAAATCGTGGGAGGTGTAGTCGTCGATATCGACCTGGACGCCATCCGAAAACCGTCCGATTTGCGCGCCGCCGAGATCGATGTACCGATAGCCGGCCTCGAGCCCCCAATGCCTGGAGAGCTGGAACAGGAAGCCGGCATTGACCGACCAGGCAAAGTTGTCCTTGCCGGTCTCCAAGCTCTCGAGTACGCCCGTCGCTTTATTGGTGAGCTCGCTGTCGGCCTCTGTACGCGCATAGCCGACGCCGAATCCGACATAAGGCAGGATCCGCGTGCCGGTCTCGATATCGTACAAAATATTCAAGAGAACCGAGTGGGTCTGAATATTGCTTTGCAAACCTTTGACCGTGGCGGCGTTGAGAAAGGTAAAGGGGCTGTTGTCGTAATCGAAGCGATATCTGAGCGTGTATTCCAGCTCGGTGCGGATCGGCACCTTGATGCGCGGTCCCCACCAATAACCCACGGCAAGGCCGGGTCCGGCCACCAAGTCGGTATTCCCGTCGTTCTGAAGCGAGAGGCCGGCGTCGGCGCCGGTGCTTGCATTGGTGATATCGTTGACGGCCGCGACGGAGCCAACGGCTCTGAACGCAGCGTACCAGCCGAGTTCCTCGCCGGCGGCGGGTCCCCCCATCCAGATTGCCGCCGCTATCGCAAGCGCACAGGCACGCCGATTCACCCTATGATACCCCTGGATACCCCTGAGAGATCGAGCGGAAAGGCTAGAGCGTTAGCGTAAAACGCAAAGGGTGTCCAGGATTCGCTAGGACTATGAGAGTGAGAGAAAGATGCGTTGGTTGTTGCCCCTGCCATCGACGGTGGATGCCCCGCCATCGATTCCATCCCTCCGGGGAGGGGGGAGTTTCCCAGGCGATTTCGAGGGGTCCGCCCGCCCCCTGAAACACGGGTGACGCCCGTCCGCCAACTCCAAAGCCGTCCGATTTGCGCGCAAGGCTAGGGCACGCAACGCCAGACAAGAACTCAAGGTGTGGGGCGTGGACTTCTACAAAGTCAGGACCGGGCGAGCTGGCGGTTGCGGGCCGCGAGGGCTACCTAACCGGGGTTCGACCGCCCCTGCTCCTTGCCACGGCGGCAATCCCCTGGCGCGTCTCGAAATACCGTTCTCCTTCAACCCTGTTTGTTGACCTGTTCCTTGCCACGGCGGCAATCCCCTGGCGCGTCTCGAAATACCGTTCTTCTTCAACCATGTTTGTTGACCTGATTCTTTACCACGGCGGCAATCCCCTGCCGCGTCTCGAATTACCGTTCTCCTTCAACCCTGT